>JBDSWM010000307.1:0-12880 GCA_039926685.1 Fibrobacteria bacterium
GATTAACATGAATATCGCAAAACCCCTCACTTCCCTTTCCCTCGCAATCGCCATGGTGGGCGCCCTCGTCATGATCGCCCCGTCTTCCGCGGATGCGGCAGGCAAAGCCAACAAAAGGTCCCCCAGCGTTTCAACCCCAGAAATAGCTCTTGCCAGTCGAACTTCAAGCCGGTAAAGCCCCCGTCCCGCCCTTGCAACAAGAAGGGATTTGCCTGCATCCACTAGGATTCCAAGCCCTGGCCTCCGGGCTTGCAGAGGCCGAGGCGCGAATACCCCGGGACCCCGGGGTGTTTCACTAACCCATAGGCCGCGCCCCTTTTAACAATCCAACAGTATCAGGAGATTACATGAATATCGCCATCACCTTATCGGCCCTATCCATCGCTTTCACCCTGCCGGATAGCTCCCACGTTACCGCGCCATCCGCCGCGAGGAACGGCATCATCGCCTCGACGCGTATCGATCTTGAGCCGTCCAATCCATTCCACGATTGCAAGTTCATGTATTCCAAGCCCAGACCGAACCCGGTTCCCAATCCCACCGTTATAGGTCCATTAAGGACTAAGGCTGGAAAGAATTGGCCGGGCGGAACGGGAACCTGACGGCCTGTGGAAAGGAAGCAGCAGGAAGGGAGCTGAAGACGAGAGCGGTGCCTACAAGCTCCGCAACGGCTGACGGGCCGCCGACCCCGGCGCGGGCTCATCGTCCAGATCCATGTTCAAATCCAAATCCGGGGCCCGGGCCATAGGCACCGAAGCCTCGGGCGGTACCGCGGGAAACCGCCTAGTTGATCAATTCCGCGTAGGACCACAATCCGTTAACCTTCGGCCACAGAGCCGGCTGCTTTCGGCGGCGCTTGCTCGATCGGGTCGAAATGTCCGCACCTCCCGATAGAGCAATGCGATAAGCGAAGGCCCCGGCTGCATGGACGCCATCGGGAGTAAATGTCCACGCGTCCCTCGCCCTCTTTCCAGCCACCCGTATTTTCCCAAAAAGCCCTTGAAGATTTACGCGCTATCCGGATACGCTTGGGCAAACTGGAGGGACTAATCTGCAGCTGGATTCATCTGTAATTCGAATTCGTTGACAAACCATTAAAAAGGATTAACCATGAAATTGTCGAAAACGCTCTCCACTTTATCCCTCGCCGCCGCCGTGTTGGGCGGGGCCATCCTCACGCCCTCGGCCCATGCCGCAAGGTCCGATTTGGGCCGTTTGGGCGACCATGACGGTGTGATGGACAAGAAAGATAAGCAGAAGTCGCGGAAGAAAGGCAAGGGACGGGGGCTTGGCGGAAGCGGGTCGTTTGCGCCGGGGAAAGGTAAGGGAGGGGGGGCGAATGTCCCGACCCCGAACCCAGGTGGGAGCAAAAAAGGGGGCTGAACCGGCCCTCGTACCCGGCTACGATTCTTTCATCGTCCCGCACCGGCACTACTGGCAGGATGGGCCTGAAGTTCTCCTCGCGCATCACCTCCATGCGGTGATCGGCGTTGGTGATGAGGGTCGGCTCGATGAAAGTCCCCTTCCCCTCCTGGCACGTGCGCCCGCCGGCCATGATCGCCGCGCCTTTTGAACGCGCGGTTTCGACTTGCGCGAGCATGGCTTTGGCCGACTCCAATCCCTTCCACGATTCCAAGTTCATGAAGTCCAAGCCCAACTCGGGCCACGCGCATCCTGGCCGTTGAGGCCGTGTTTGTTTGCGCGAACATTTTTATTACTCGGATAGGGCAGGGTTTTATCATTCTATAGTAATGATGAATGAAGCTGTAACGGGATCGTGGCAAGCAACGACTCAATCCCTGCATGACTTTCACTTACGAATCTCATGCTCGAAACCGTTCCGGGGATCATTTCGGAACAATCATAAACTTCAGTAATGAAAATTTAAATCAAGGAGATTAACATGAATATCGCAAAACCCCTCACTTCCCTTTCCCTCGCAATCGCCATGGTGGGCGCCCTCGTCATGATCGCCCCGTCTTCCGCGGATGCGGCAGGCAAAGTCATCAAAAAGACCCCACGTATTTGCCTCCACGGGAAAAGCTGCGGTTCGAACTTCAAGCCTGTAAAGCCCACGTCCCGTTGCAAGAAGGGAAATAACTGCCCCCTCTAGGATTAAGGGCAATGGCCTCGAGTCTTGCTGAGGCCGATGAGCGAACGCCCCGGGGCCCCGGGGGTTGTGCCCTTTTCAATAACCATCCGCAACAGGAGATACCATGATAATCGCCATGACTTTATCAGCCCTATCCATCGCTTTCACCCTGCCGGACAGCTGCAAGGTTACTGCGCCATCAGCTGCGAAGAACGGAATCATCGCCTCGACGCGCATCGATCTTGAACCGTCCAACCCTTTCCATGATTCCAAGTTCATGTATTCCAAGCCCAGACCGAACCCGGTTCCCAAGCCCACCGTTAAAGGTCCATTAAGGAACAAGTGACATAGGTCGCAAGGCGCGTCCCCGCAAAACGAAATCCTCATGCGATCGTTTCCGGGAGACAAGCAAGGTTCGAGTGGAGAGGTACGCGGCGGATTTAACGGGTTACTCCCCGACGAAGCGTCTTTGATGCAACTTTTCGGAGCGCTGCAGACCGCACGGCAAAAATAACCAGATTGATCTTGTCTTCGACGCCGTCGTCAATGCTTCGGCTTTCGCCAACCTCGCTCAGCCCGACGCCGGTATTTCCGCTAGAGTGTCCCCGGACATCCGGTAGCGGAATTCGAATTCCACTCCCTTGTTCCTGGCGACATCCGCCATCTCCTTTTCCAGCGCCTCTCGGCAATCCCCCAGGATACCGGCCCGGATGGCCTCCAATTTGGCCTCAGCCTGCATGTTGCGCATGGCCAGCGCTTTTTCGCTTTCGGATATGCGGTTCCACCACCCGTTCCTGTCGACCAGCACCTCGTAGCGGATCATTTCCTGGGAAAGCACCTTGGGGGGAGGGAGATCCAAGCGGGCCCGTTTGAGACCCGGATCCAGGTGCAATTTGAACCTGGGGTCGCGGAAATCGAAGCCCGCCTTGATATTAAAGGTCGCGCGCACCCTTAGTTCGGCCTTGCTGTGGAAGAGGATGCTCTCGATGCGGCGCTCCACGTCGGTTTCTCGTGCGATGAGGGCGAACTCGGAGATGGGCTTCTTTTCCTCCACCACCACGTAATCGCGGATGTAAATGACGGGGTGGGCGCGCAGTTTTTCCTCCAAAGCTGAGGATAGGGCCCTACCGAGCGCGTTGGGCTTGAGCACCTTGAGCCAGACCCAGAATCCTGCCGCGCCCGCGATGCCGAAGAGGATACCGAATACCAGCCATTTGAATCGTTGCATTGATGTGGGCTGCGGGTGGATCGGCGCCAGAGAGGGCGGACCCATCCCCGGAGCGCTATGCTGCCCGGCCGTCCGGATTGATTTCGTTCAGCCAGGCCAGGATGCCGCCCGTCACGTTGACGCAATTCTGATAGCCCTTGCCCTTGAGGAATTCGATGGCCGTGCGGGACCGGCGGCCGGAACGGCAATACACGTACACGGTGCCTTCCTTGGGGATTTCCGCGAAGCGATCCTCGAACTCGCTCATGGGGATCAAGGCGCCGGCCAGGTTCACATCGTCGAACTCTTCCTGCTCGCGCACATCGATAAGGGGGGTGGCGGGATCCTTTTCGAGGATTTCACTCAATTCCTGGACCGAAATTTCGTCTGACATGGATTTTCCTGGTTTTATTGGGAGGAACCCCTGAACGGGGGAATTTGGCCGATTTTCTAGAAAGAATATAGGATTTCACCCCGGCTCAGCGTTAGCTAGGGCGTCCCAAGCCCGGTAAATGGCGCCTTCCGGGGGAAAACCTCCTCGGGGGAAAGGTCCTATCCATTGAAAAGAATGGGGGTTATACCTAAATTGAAGGTCCTTAAATTTTCAAGCATACGGATTTGACCTAAGAAGGAACATGGAATGCCGGCTGGACCCAAAGTAAAGATTTCTCGTGCCTTGAATCTGGCCATTACGCCCAAGGCCGCCCGGATCATGGAACGCCGCTCTTTCACGCCCGGCCAGCATGGCCTGGCCCGTAAGAAGAGCCCCTCCACCTACAAGATTCAGCTGCTCGAGAAACAACGGCTCAAGGCCGTGTACGACGTTTCCGAGAAACAAATGCGCGGTTATTACGCCAAGGCCGCCCACTCCCATGAATCGACGGGCACCGTGCTGCTTTCCTATCTGGAAACCCGCGCCGACGCCGCCATCTATCGCATGGGCTTCGCCCGCACCATCTACGCCGCCCGCCAATACGTGGCCCATGGCCATTTCATGATCAACGGCAAGCGCATCCTTACCCCGAGCCATCAGCTCAAAGTCGGCGACCTGATCACCGTGATCGACAAGTCCAAGACCCATCCCCAGATCGTCGAGGCGCTGACCCACTCCGGCGGCATCCAGATTCCCGAGTATTTCGAGATCAACAAGGTGAAGATGGAAGGCAAGCTGATTGCCAAGCCCATCCGCGAGCAGATTCCCATCAAGCTCACGGAACAGCACGTCGTCGAATACTACTCCAAGTAATCCAATTCAAATCGGCCCCTTTCGGGGAAGAAGTGGAAAAGAGGGTCCTAACCGGGTCCTCTTTTTTTATGTCCGGATATGGCCATAGGATGGCTGCTGTCCGGCGCCCTGGCCATGGCATTGATCACATTCACGCTGGTGAATGTCATAGGCGCATTCGGAAAAGCCACGCAAGTGAATCTTCTTTACAATTCACGGTGCATCTGGGGGGTAGCCGCGGTTTGGCTGGCGGGGAAATGGTTCGGGAACCGTGAAGCCGGCAGCGGCGGCCGGCGGGGAATGAGCCATCGATTGGGAGGAGCCACTTTGATGATGGCCGCCATAGCCTTGGCTCTTTTATAGCCATGGAAGGCTGGCCAAACCTGCCCCGGAAAGCGTGTTAAAAGGACGAATTCTCGATTTCCGAACGATAATCCAAATGTTCCAAGGTATAGAGATCCTTGCTTTCCAGGATTTCCGTATAGAAGGCTTCCTCCGATTGCGCCTTCCCTTCGGCATGCATGCGATCCAAGACGCGGATGGCCATGGGATTCACTTTCAACATTCCGCTGTAGATGTAGAGAATGCCTAGATTGGTCAGTCGCTTCATCAACCCGGAATCAATGCCTTGATTTTCCAGCCCGGGAATGTCTTCGAAATTTATTTCCCCATGAGCACTTACCAGGGAGGCGTTCGCCTGCGGATCGTTCCGGACGGCAGCTAAGAACTGTTCCATGGTTTCTATCATAAGCCAACTCCTGTTTTCGCTTCGTACCCGGCCGCCAAGCGGCTCTATGATCCAATCTCGGATAATTGCGGGCAAAATGACAGGGTTACGGTACCGAATCATTGGAATGAAACGTATTTGAAATGAGTAACCATGCTGGATATCGGAATTCTAAGGGAATATCGCGCTTTTCTGGAATATCGCATACTGCTGGCGCTGGAAAAGCGATCGATTGAATACCGGGCCGACGTCACCAAAACGCTTACCGGAGGCGTATGCGCCTTGGGTTCCCATGAAGGGTATTCCATAACCCTGGAGAAAAGGTACCATCCCATCCTGACGGATATCCGCAACCGGCGTTGCGATGTGCATTGGCATGGAACCGTGGATCATATCTGGGAAATCGACAGGACGATCAAGGAGATATCCGCCAATAAGCTCATGCAAGCCGCCGAGGCGGAAAAGGTATGGGTGCTGTGGGCCAAGGAATCCGAAATGATCTCCTTGCGACTCATGGATTTGACCGGGATCAATATCCTCATCCTTGGTTTCGACATTCGCAAGCTGATCTGGGATCGGCTTCTGTCGGAAAGGTTCCATAGGCAGGAATTGCAGAACGCGCTGTCTCAGGAGGAACGGTTTTCCCGGGCCAGGAGTTTGCATGAAAGGATGCTACCGGAGTCCGGCATGCCCGGTTAGTCCGTGGCCCGGGTATTCCGTTTCAATTCTCCCGCTTGTCGTATATCAGGATGGAGTTGGATTCGCTATCGTAAAGGTAAACCGTTTCGCCTTCCACCTGGATATCGCGGTACAGGCTTTTGGGCAAGCTTATGCGTTGCGCCAGCTGCAAGGAACCCGCGGCGAAACCTTCCGCCACGCTATCGTCGCGGACAATCCACAGCCTTCCCAGAGCGTCGCCCGCATAGGCGTTCATGAAATAGTCGCCGTTGCCGAGCGAGTCCAGGGACAGATCGGGTCGCAAGAACGCCAACTGCGTGGTATTCACGTCGGTGGTCATATTCCGCAGGCTGCCCATGAGGAGAAGGCGATCGCCGAGCGGCTCCAACTTGGAGAACAGATTCTGAAGCTCGGGATTCAGGGGGGAAGCGGCGGAATCCATTTTACCATCGGGAGAACGGGAATAGATCTCGAAGCCGTTGGTGAGATACAAAGTGCCGTTCGGACCGAAATTGAAGTCGGCGGCAAAGGGACCATCCTGCCGGAAGCTGCCGCCTATGCGGAGGCTGTCCAGATAGGCGCCCTGCTTGCCGTATTTTCGGATAAGGGCGCCGGCGGTATCCTTGGAAATCACGCCCTCCTTGGTCCCGAAATCGGCGACGTACACCGTATCGCCGAATACCCGGATTGCGGCCGCATTGATGAGGGCCCCGGCCCCTGTGGACGCGAAGCCGCGCAACAAAACGCCGGCGGTATCGTAAACGTCCACGCGATCCCGCTCCAGCCAGAAGATTTCCCCATGGCTCACCGCCAAGGGCGAATCGTCGGGAGTGAACCCTTGCGGCGTGAATTTTTTCCGCAGGGCATAGGCCGCGTTGGAGGTGATGGAAACGGGGGAGGAGGCTTTCTCCCCGACATTGCCGTTCTTGTCCACCGCTTTGACCGTGTAGATATATCCGGCCCCGATTTGCACGCCGATATCCCGGTAGGAGGTGGCGTTGATCAATGCGGTGTTGAGGGGCGTGGAGCCCATGGGAGCGCCTTGCAGCGCGCGGTACACATTGTAGCCCGCAACCACGGCCGGATCCCCGGCCTGCCATTGCAAGGAAACGCTTTGGCTGGCGGCATCCCATTCGGCCGTAACCCCGGCTACCGCTTTGATGCCGGTGAAAACCGGCCGGATGGGGTTGGGCAGGGAGTCCGATAGTCCGGAGCGGATCCGCAGCAAGGTATCCAAGGGCGCATACTTGGAGATGGTGCAAAGGAAACGCACGCGATACTCCCCTTGCGCCATGCCGGTGATGGCGAAGCTACCGGAGCTGTCGCGGGGGACCGCCAAAATGTTGGTGCCGATCAGCAGGATGAGCACGGTGCGGGGATCATCGCCCGGTTCCAATCCGATGCGGCCAGAGATGGATCCGGTTTTCCGCAAGGTATCGCTGCCGGCATCGATTCCGGCTACGGGGACGTTGAGGGAGTCCCGGAAGACGCTGAGCGAATCCTTGGAGGCGGAAACATTGTATATGCCGGGAGCGACGTTCGCGATGCTATAGCGGCCGTCCCCGTCAGTCACCGCCGTGCCGGAGGCGGCGCTTTTCCGCAGCGTGATGGAGGGAACGTTATCGACGGGAATGAGGGTCACAGTCGCCCCGGCCACCGGGGCCTTACCGGCCGTGAGCAGGCGTCCGCTGATCACCCCCGATTCGGTGGTGGAACCGGTTCCGTCGTTGCAGGCCCAAAGCAGGATCGCCGCTCCAAAAAGGATCAAACATTGGGTGCGGAGGGAATGGGAAATCATGTGCCGAGCTCCTTGATTTTCCGGGTGACCGGGAAAAAATTGAGATTGATATGGTATACGCGCGTGGCCGGCAGCTTATCGGCCCGCGTCAGGTCCAGGATCCGTTGGTTGCATGCCTTGAGCTCGGCCTTTACCGCCTGCGCGGCCTCTTCGGACAAGGAAATCGTGGAGGTTCGCATGGCGATATCGTTTTCGGGAAAATGGTCCCAGGCCTGGCCCGCCAAGGCGAGCATGGCCTGCTGGAATTTCGTGATGGCCACCTTGCGCGCGGGAGCGCCGGAGGCGCCGATGAAAGCATCCCGGGGCGCATAGGCGCCGCCTGCATCGCGGGAGAGTATTCCGAGACCCTCCTGCAGGCGCAGCGAGGCCTTGGCCTGGTTGGCCGTGATTCCGGGAGCCACCAGCTTGGCGATGGCGGACGGCGCGCTCCCGGCGGGTAACAGGGGCGCCAACTCCCGGATCACGGAATGGTACCAGTCGGAAAAGAATGCGTATTGGTCGTCCTCCAGGGTTTTCACCTGCGCGGATTGCCGCGCCGTCCTTAACTTGGAGTAATAGAAATCCTTTTCCACCGGGGTTTTGGCCTGATCGAACCCGACCAGGATTTCGAAATATCCGGTTTGCTCCCTATCCAGGCCCATGGCCGCGGCGACCTTCAACAATACCGGCCGGGTCAGGTTGCGCTCGCCTTTGATGACATGCAGCAGGAAGCCGCTGCTCGCAATCCCCGCTTTGCGGGCGAAATTCTGGAAGGAGAAGCTTTTGCTGCCCGCCTTTTTCTCTCGGTAATAATCCCGCAGGAATTCCCGGTAGGCCGTATAGGTGAATACATCGGGCATAGAATCCCTTGTGTGAATGGCTTTTATGATAATAACACTGAAAAGGCCGTTATGCGTCTCCCGGGAAGTAAATATCGTTCACCAATTGTGAATGACATATCCGCAAAACCGCTTTTTTTATTTTCTCCTTTCCCTTAGGGAAGGAAGGAAAAACCATGGCCTATGCAATCCGGGATAATCCGGCCGCGAAGCGTTTTGAATTGGAGGTGGAAGGCGGAATCGCCTATGTCGGGTATGCGCTATCCGAGGGAGCCATCGAATTCAGGCATACCGTTGTGCCGCCGGAACTGGAAGGGAAAGGCATCGGATCCGCGCTGGCCGCCTATGTCTTGGGATACGCCAAGACCAAGGGCCTCAAGGCTATCGTGACTTGCCCATTCATCACGAGCTGGCAGGCGCGCCATCCCTCCTGACAGGGTGTTGAAAAACTCCCCGGGAGGCCAAAGGCCGTGCGATCGGACGATGGATTAAAGCTTGGACGCTTCCTTGCGGGAGCTTTTGGAGACGCCGAAAACCTGGATTTTGTAGCGTTTGATCTTGAAGCCTTCCTTGCGGGCCAAATCATTCAGCGCTTCTTCCAGCTTCTGGCTATGCACTTCGCGCACATCCCCCGAGTCCGTGCAGATGAGATGCACATGGGGTTTGCTGCCGATCGCGATCTCGTAATGGGTGTGGCCATGCCCGAAATCCGATTCCGAGAGGATGCCCGCTTCCACCATCTGGCTCAAGGAGCGATAGAGGGTGGCCCGGGAAACCTTGACATCCGCCTTCTGCATCTCGAACATGAGTTCATCGGCGCTGAAATGGCCTTTTTGCTCGAAAATGAAATCGAGCAATTGGGTGCGCTCCTTGGTGAAGAACATTTTGTTCTTCTTCAGGAATTCGGAATAGATTCCGCGCGCTTCCGGGAGATGGGTGTCCTTGGATTCAGCCACGGATGGAAAGATAGGAAACCTCGCCGATTTTTGATCTGCAACGCCCGGGCGGCGAAAGTTGATGGAACCGGGCCTTATTTGGACGGAGGCAAAAACTCGAAAAAGAGGACCCCGGCGCATTTCCCCTTGCGCCCCTCCAGGTATTCCTTGAAAGGCATGTCCACCACCTTATGCAGCAGCTGACTGGCGTTGCGGAGCATGGGGGGATTCTTGCCGTCCGCGACCAGGAATCCGGTATGGGTCACGTCCAGGCCGGGAATGTCGGTGACGAAGGCCACGCCCAGGAACTTGTCCCCGTAGGTCCAGTTTGACATCATGGCCAGGGCCTTGGCGTAGGGCATGAACGCGATGTCCGTTACCGGATTAGCGGCGGGGACCGGGAGCTTTTTGGACCCGAAGAACTTGATCTTGTCGATGGGTTTCTTGAGCAGGCTGTCACCCGGAAAGCGGACCACGCGCACCAGCGCCGCGTTGTGGCGCAGCCAGTCTTCTATGAAGAAATGGTTGCGGGTGGTGAAATCCAGGGTGTCCGATCCATAACGCAAGGCCAGTATGCGCGGCAGCATGTCGCGGGTGCGGTTGGAAAGGGCCAGGGCCATGGAGCTTTCGATATAAGTGACGCAGTCGAATCGGTCCAAGTCCAATAGGGGAGAGGCCTCGATGCGGCCGAAGCGGCCTTCGCCGGTAGGCCCCAGGAAATAGGGTTTGTTCTGGAGAGCCTGGCTGAAGAACTTGAGACGGTCGGGATAGGCCGGGGGGGCGTCGGAGCGGCCGAGCAGCTTATGGGCTTCGATAAGGGCGGGGCGTTCCTTGTTATAGAACAGGGCCACGTGCACCAGCAGCGAATCCATCAGATGTTGGGCGCTTTCCGGCGAACCGCGGAAGTCGTTGATGAACAAGGCCGCGGCCAATGTGTCCCCATCTATGCCGAAGGCGTAGCCGCACAGGCCCTGCACATTCGCGATGGAGCCGGTCTTGTAACGCAGCAGATTGGTCTGCATGTACGGGCGCATGCGCTTGCCGGTGGCGCCGTCCAGGCCCGGCGAGGCCAGTGAGGAGATGTAGTCCTTGACATAGCGATGGCGCGCCATGCTGGCGAGCAGCGCGGCCATGGATCGGGGCTTGATGCGGTTGTTGGCCGATAGGCCGCAACCGTCGAAGAGCCGGAAATCGTTGGTATCCAATCCCTGCCGATGCAGGAACTCCTTCTCGGCGCGGATGCCCCCCGCCGCGGAGCCGTCCCCTTTGACGAACTTGCCCAATTGCCGCAGCGTCATTTCCGCATGCAGGTTCTGGCTGCGCTGGTTGATCTCTTCCACGATGTCGATGAGGGGCGCGGTGGTGAAGCGGAAATTGCGCGCCAAGGACGCCGCCGGCGGCACCGTATCCGGACGCATCACCATGCCCCGCGCGGCCATGGCCTTGAGGAAGGAGGCCCGGAAATACTGGGTGGGATTGCGCACCGGCAGGATCATCTGGAAGCCAGGGGCCTTGACGCCGATGACGCCGCTCAGGGTGATGACGGTGGAGTCGGGATTCTGGGCGGGGACGATGCGGCGCTTGCCGCCGCTGACGGTCTTGGCCTTGTTCACGATGCGCACATAGCCCACATCTGGCCGGACAAGAGCCAGGGCGGGCGCGCCCGGCTTCGCTCCTGGCAGGACGTTGAGGGTGAAGGTGTTGTCGTTATAGGACAGGGCGGAAACCTCGGCGCCATACCAGGTATTGAAATGGTGCTGCTTCCAGGAGTCGGGCCTATGCGATCCCGTGAAGAAGGTATCCGTGACTTCGATGGCGCCCCGCACGGTGTCGATCCCCAAGGCTTTCAGGCTGTCCATGAAGGGTTCCAAGGGAGCCAAGGCGTCCGGGAAGAACCGATCGGATACGTTTGGGTCCCCTTCGCCGGATATCCGTACTTTCCCGTACAAGGTCTTGTCCTTCACGGTCCCGAACACGTCCATCAAAGTGGGCGGGAAGAAATTGATCGGGAAGGTATCCAGGGCCGCCGCCGTGACGATGAGCTTGAGGCATGACGCGGGCGTGAACCAATCGGTGTCGTTCAGGGAGGCCTCGATGCGGCCATAACGCGTGGAATAGACGCTGAAGCCCAGACGCCCTTTCACGCGGCTGCGCTTGAAGACCTCCTCCAGGTCCTTCTTAAGGTAGGGTGACGCGTGCGTTACGTAGGATCCCGGTTCGGGGGCGAGCACCGTCTGGGCCGGGGCGTTGGGCGCGCCCAGCACGGCGGATTCGGACACGGCGGGGATGACCACGGGCGCGGGAAGCGCGATGGGTTGTCCCGATGCGGTCTTGGCGGCCGCGGGAGCGGACGGCGAAGCCTGGGACGGGGACGGGGCGGCGGGTTTCCCGGCGGGCGCGGTCCCGGATGACTCCGGCCGTCCGGTCTGGTCGGGTTTGGCGACCGGGGGACGATTGATATGCCGCTTGGTTTTGATGTCGATCTTGGTGCTGTCCCCGAGGGCCAGTGCGCATACCGCCATCGAGGCCAGCGCGGAAACGATCCAGGGGGCTAACTTCACGTAACGGCCTTCTCTTCGCGCGCGGCGATGGCCTGGAACGCCGCGAAGTATCCCGGATAGGTTTTGCGCGTGCAACCGGGATCGTTGATGGTGATGGGGACGCCCCCCAGGCTGGCCAGCGAGAAGCACATGGCCATGCGATGATCCTGATACGTATCTATGGCTGCGGTCCGCAATGCCGCCGGAGGATCCACCTGGATCCAATCCGGCCCTTCCTCCACGCGCGCGCCCACTTTACGCAGTTCCGTCGCCATGGCGGCGATGCGGTCGGTTTCCTTCACGCGCCAATTGCCGATGTTGCGGATGCGCGTCGGCCCCTTGGCGAACAACGCCGTCACGGCCAAGGTCATGCCCGTATCCGACATCGAATCCATATCCGCGTCCACGCCGCGCAACTCTCCCGCCCCGCGCGACACCTTGATGGCATCCGCCCCGTACTCGACGCGCGCGCCCATCTTGGCCAGCATTTCCGCGAAGCGGGCCTCTCCCTGCAAACTGTCCCGCCCGATCCCGCGCACCTCCACCGTACCTCCGGCTATGGCCCCCGCCGCCAGGAAATAGGAAGCGGACGACGCGTCCGGTTCGATCCCGTACCCTCCGGGCGAAACATAGCACTGCCCGCCCGCCGCGGAAAACTTCCGGAACTGATCGTTCTCAAGGTGGATCCCGAAAGCCTCCATGATGCGCAAAGTCAGGTCCACGTAGGGCGCGGAGACCAAGGTCCCTTCCACCTCGACCGCCACCGCTCCCTTGCATAACGGCAAAGCGAGCAACAATCCCGTCAAGAACTGGCTGGAGACATTCCCCTTGATACGCGTCCGCCCGCCCGCCAATCCATC
>JBDSWM010000308.1:0-3771 GCA_039926685.1 Fibrobacteria bacterium
CGGATCCATCGTGGTCGGACTATACCAGGATGGGGAACTGGTTTTCGCCGGGCATGTAGGCGGCGGATTCGGGGGCACGGCGCTCAAGGATCTGCATGCCTTCATGAAACCCCTGGAAACCAAAACCTGTCCGTTCGCGCGCGTCCCCAAGACCAATGGGAAAGCGCATTGGGTGGCGCCCAAGCTGGTGGCGGAGGCGGAATTCGCCGAATGGACCGAAGACGGCCTGATGCGGCAGCCTATCTACATGGGGTTGCGTCCCGATAAGGATCCCAAGGCTTGCGTGCGCGAGTCCGCGCAACCCCTGGACAAGTTGAAGAAGGAAGCCAGGCCCGCGAAAATTCCGGTTCCGGAAAAGAAGGGAACCGCTTTGGCCAAGAAAAGCGCGGAAAAGGAAGGGTCGAAAAAGGAAGGGCCGGAAACCGCCGCGGTGCTGACGCATCCCGACAAGAAGCTCTGGCCCGCGGACGGCTTCACCAAAAAGGACCTGTTCGAATATTACCGGTCCGTATCCCCGTT
The DNA here is from genome assembly GCA_039926685.1 of Fibrobacteria bacterium. Classification (GTDB taxonomy): domain Bacteria; phylum Fibrobacterota; class Fibrobacteria; order UBA11236; family UBA11236; genus Chersky-265. The sequence continues at coordinate 520 of JBDSWM010000308.1, forward strand.
CCTGCTGCCCCATATCAAGGACCGCCCGCTCATCCTCAAGCGTTTCCCGAACGGCATCGACGCGCCTCCTTTCTACCAGCATGATGTTCCGAGCGCGCCCGCTTTCGTGAAAATCCTCCCCGTCAAGGAAGAGGACGGCTCCGAAGTGCATTATGTGCTGTGCCAGAACGCGGAAACGCTTCTCTGGCTCGCCAATCTCGGAGCCATTCCCATGCATCCGTGGCTTTCCCGGACGCCCCATCTCGCGAGGCCGGATTGGATCGTGTTCGATCTGGATCCGCAGGAGGTGCCGTTCCCGGAAGTGTGCGGCATGGCCTTGTACCTCAAGGAGATCCTGGACGGGTTGGGTCTGAAGACCTGGGTGAAAACGTCCGGGTCGCGCGGCATCCATATCTACCTGCCCCTGAAGCCGGGCTATGATTTCTCCCAATCCCTGGCCTTCTCGCAATTGGTCGCGGAATACGCCGTGCGCCAGAAGCCGGATCTCTTCACGGTGGAGCGCTCCCTCAAGCTGCGCAAACGCGATCGCATCTACCTGGATTGCATGCAGAATTCGGAAGGCAAGTCGGTGGCTTCGGTGTATTCGGCGCGCGAAAAGCCCGGGGCCACGGTGAGCGCGGCATTGGAATGGGGCGAATTGAAAAAAAAGATCGCCATCGAGGATTTCAATATCCGCAGCATGCCCAAACGCTTGGCCAAAAAAGGGGACCTGTTCAAGGATGTGCTTCGCGGCGGGAACGCGTTGGAGGCGGGGCTTAAGAAATTGGAAAAGCTGATGTAGGAAGGCTTTCTTCCAGCCTTGCGGTCTCTTCCAGCTTTGCGGTCTCTATTAAAGGTTCGCCACCCAGGTATAGATGATCATGCCGAATACGAACAGGCTTCCCGCCAGGGAGGCATGGCGTCCCTCCGGCAAGGTCAAGGCGCAAATGCCGATGAGGATCAGAACGATGGAATAGCCAGCGCGGAAATGCCGCCGCTTGCCGGGCCGGGCCTGGTAGATGCCGGAAATGGGCAGGCATAGCGCCAGGCTGCCGAGCGAAGCCAGTAATAATTCCCCCTTGCCCACGCCGGACAGATCGAGGATCAGGAAGGCCAGGGAAGCGAGCAAGGAGAGGCCCAGCAGGTTGGAACCCTTGGTTTGATCGGATGACAGGCAGAGGCGCCCGAACGGATCCAGCCGCAATACCAGATCGAAAAGCGGGCGCGCCAGCCAGGTGGCCAGCATGAATACCACGTAGAGGCCGCCCAGGATCAACGCCACGGGCTGGAAGGCCGGATAGGCGTTGGCGGTGGCGCGCAGGATCCGCGTTCCCACCAAGGCGATGATGATGACTGCCCATTGCCCCTTTTTGGGAAGCTTGGACATGAAGAAGAAGTACTGGAGCATGATCCGGTAAATGGGATTGCGGGCCTTCATCGCTTCCACGATGCCTTCCCGGGCCCATTCGTGATCCGCGTCCAAGCGCAGCGCTTCCCGGAAATGCCCGAGGGCTTTCTTGTGATCGCCGCTTTCCAGCAGGGTCCAGCCCATATTGGCATGCGTCACGGCGCTTTCCGGTTCGCGCGCCAAGGCGGAATCCAGCGTCCGGCCCGCTTCCTTGCCCCGGCCCAGTTTCACCAAGGCCACGGCGCGCACGTTCGCGCCCTGCACATGCTCCGCGTCCAGCACCAGCGCGGACTCGGCGCTCCGCAGCGCATCCTTCCAATTCTTCTCTTCCAGGTGGATGCCGCCCAGCAAGGCGAAATAGTCCGCGTCGCTTGGGTTGAGCTGGATGGCCTCCCTGGCGGCCGCCCGCGCTTCCGCGTGCCGCCCCGTTTCCAACAGGATCAAGGCGCGTATGTAATGCGCATAAGGAGCGCCCGGTTCCTTGGCCACGGCCAGATCGGCCTCGGAAAGCGCGTCCTGCTTGCGCTCGAGCCGGAGCAGGCAATAGCCGAGCAGGGCATGGGCGCGATAATCCTCAGGATCCTCGGCCAGGACCTTGCGCAATTCGCTTTCCGCAAGATCGTAGCGGGATTGGTTCAACAGGAGCTGGGCGCGCTCGATTTCAACGCTCATCGGGCCGCCGGTCACATTTTCAGGTAAGCGAGGACATCATCGTAGATGCCGCCCTGGTTGGAATACAGCGCATAGTTGCGGGCGGTGGAGAACCACTCCTTCGCGGAAGGCCGGGCCGCCTTGGCCGCGGCGATCAGATCCTTGGTGGTCAGGGGCGAAGGCTTGCCCGCCTTGATGGCTTCGCGCAATTTGCCTTCCACGGCGCTTTCCGCCACGGCCTTGATATCCGCGCCGGAAAAACCTTCCGAGACTTTGGCGAGCTTCTCATAATCGATGTCCTCCAAGGGCTTGCCTTGCAGGACGATGCGGAATATCCCCACCCGCGCGGCCGCATCCGGGGGCGGCACGAACAGGATGCGGTCGAAGCGCCCGGGCCTGCGGAAGGCCGAGTCCAGGTGCCAAGGGGCGTTGGTGGCGGCCAGCACCAGCACGCCCTCGTTGCCCGTTCCAATGCCGTCCAATTCCGAAAGGAACTGGTTGATGATCTGGCGGCCCGCGCTCTGGCGCATATCCGTGCGGTTGGCCGCGAGCGCGTCCACCTCGTCGAAGAACAGCACGCAAGGGGTGTTGCTTCGCGCCGTCTCGAAGATGTCGTGCAGATTGCGTTCGCTCTGGCCCAGGTACATGTTGAGCACGTCATGGATGCCCACGGAGATGAAGCAGGCCTTGACCTGACCGGCCGTGGCGCGCGCCAGATGGGTTTTGCCGCAGCCCGGAGGACCGTACATGAGTATGCCGCCGCCCACCTTCTTGCCGTAGGCGCGGTAGATTTCGGGATGCTCGATGGGGTGGATGATCTTCAGATGGATCTCTTCCTTGAGCTTTTCCATGCCGCCCACATGGGAGAAATCGAGCGCGGGCTTTTCCACCAACCCGGCGTCCTTGGGCGACTCGAAGATTTCCTCGCCGCCGATGCGGACCGTTTCCCGGGCCGCGGGACCGGACGATACTTCCTGCTGAGCGTCCGCGCGGGACTCCGCCCGGGCCTCTCCCTGCGGGTTCCCCTCGCCGCCCATCTTCTGCTTAAGCCGGGATTCCCAAGCGGCATCCGCCAGTGCGGGATCCAGGGCCAAGGCCTTGCGATAGCAGCGATCCGCTTCGAGGGCGGCGCCGTTCGCCAGATGCGCGCGCGCGGCCCATTGCCAGGCCGGGGCGGGCGCGTCGCTTTGCGCCAGCCAGCCCTCCAGCAGCAC
>JBDSWM010000309.1:0-3723 GCA_039926685.1 Fibrobacteria bacterium
ACGTGCCCTCCGGCCGGGTCCAGCCCCGTGTCGTGGACATCGACGAAAAATTCACCATCGGGGAGCTGAGTCTGACGCGCCAGAAGATTCTGGAGCGATTGCATAAGGAAGGCCTGGTACAAAGGAACAAGGCCAGGACCTTGATCGATTGGCCATTGCGAGTGGGTTTGATCACGGCGCCCGGCTCGGCGGCATACCACGATTTCACCACGGTGCTGCTCCAATCCGGATTCTCTTTCCGCATCGCCTTCGCTGGCGCCAAAATGCAGGGCGAAGCCACCGAAGCCACGGTTTTGCAGGCCTTGCTGCGGCTGCAAGGCCTTTCCTTGGACGTTATCTGCATCGTGCGCGGGGGAGGCGCGAAAACCGATTTGGTGTATTTCGACAGCGAGGCCATTTGCCGCGCCATCGCGGCCTGCCCGGTTCCCGTGCTGACGGGAATCGGGCATGAGATAGACAATTCCCTGGCCGACCTGATGGCGTACGCCAACAAGATCACGCCTACCGATTGCGCCAAATTCCTGGAAATTATGGTCGGGGAATGCCATGGCCGTCTGGCGGACATGGCGGCTTCCCTTTCCGAGATCTGGCGCATGGAATGCCAGCAGAATTGGCATGACCTCTCGCAGCGCGCGTCCGCCCTGAAGCATCGGTGGGAAGGCCGTCGCGCCACGGAGGAGATGCGCTGCCGGGAACAGGCCCGCATGCTGGCTTCCGAAAGCAGGCAGAGGTTGCGCGCCGAGAGCGATCGCCTGCAACGGGATCGCATCGGGCTGACGCGCGGGCCCAGGAAAATCCTGCGTTTGCAGAGTCTCCGCTTCGCGAACAAAACCCAGGCCATGGATCATGCTTGGCTGAGATTGAAGTCGGGCAGTGAGCACATTCTGAGGGAAAAGTACCTGCGCTTGCGGGAGAAATCGGAAAGGCTGATGTCGCGGGAGGCCGAGCGGCGCTCCCAAACGCGCAGACTGCTGGGGTCCTGGTGGCGGCAAGGTGTGGGGGCGGGCAAGGATGCGCTGGCGCTTAAGGACAGGCTGATCCATGCGGCCGACCCGGCGCGCATGCTGGCCCTGGGATTCAGCTTGTTGCGCGCCAAGGACGGCAAAGCGATCCGCAGCATCGCGCAAGTCGCGCCCGGAGATGTGATAGTGAGCCAATTGCAGGACGGCGCGGTGGAAAGCCGCGTCGTTTCCAAAAAGGAGCCCGGATGAAAGAAGTCAAGCAATCCTATAGCGAAGCCATCGCGCGCTTGGATGCGATCCTCGAGGATATCGATCAGAGCAAGGTTCCCATCGACGTACTGGCCGAAAGGGTGGTGGAAGCTGCCGGTTTGCTGAAACGGTGCAAAAGCGTCCTGACCGAAACCGAGGCCAAGGTCAAGGACGTGCTCCAGGATCTGGATAAGGAGTTCGGCGATGCCGACGGGGACGATACCGGGGACGACGAGGAGGAATAGCCTCTGGCCGACCGGTTAACAGCAGCCAGTATCCCTGTGCCGGATAGGCTGGCGGCGGACGTATTCCAGAAATCCTACCGCCGCTTCCTGCAGCTGAAGCCCACGCACTACCGTTGGAGCCATTTGGCGCCGCAAAGCGTGGTCCACCTCCAGACTGCCTGTGAGGAGCATTGGTCGGTGGAAAAACTGGCGGATTATCTCCATTGCCCGCCGGAAGAGGCGGTAGCTTGTTTGCGGAGGTTCACGATGTCCAAGAAAATCAATTCCAAGGAAAACACTGCAGCGCGCATGCGCCAAGCGGTATCCGAATGGCTGGGCGGGGTCGGTGATTGGGATGAAGGCGCCCGCTGGAAAATGGCCGACGAATTGGCCAAACACATCGGCAACCAGCTGTTCCTGGCAGCCCAAGCCAAGGAGGATTTGCTGGCGATTTCGTTGGAGCTCGAAGGCGAAGAACCGCAAGCGAAGCCGAAAGGACAATCCGGTGCCGCCGCCGCGGAGGAGCCGCCCAAATGGGGACCGCAATGGAAGGATTAATCGCCGCTCCGGCTTGAAGCCAAACTCCAACATTGAAGCGCATGCGGGTGATCGGTGTCGCGCTGGATTCCAATACGTCTCCATGCTGATTGACTTCGCAAAAATCGGGGTGATAAAATGGCAGCATAATGCATCCTAACATCGTGGCGGTGAGTTGGAAATCCCGTGCCTGCATGGTATTTTCCATAGCTTGCCTCTTGGCTTGCGGCAAGCGGAAGGATGAACCTTCTCCCGCGAAAGCGGCCCCGCCCCCGATCGACAACCCAGTTCCCCGTCCCGGCGAAGAGGATACCGCCGCCATCGACATGCCATCCGCTGCGCCCGATTCCTTCCGTTTGGAGTTCACCTCCCATCCTCCGGCCAAGGCCTATACCGGACACGCCTTTGCTTATCGGCCCGTCCTTTCACGTCCAGGCGCCATCCGCCTCAAAGTGTTGCAGGCGCCGGATTCCACGTTCCGCGCGGTTAAGGACCGGATTGCCTGGCAACCCATGCAGGAGGGGCGTTATCCCGTAACCCTGGAAGCGGTGCTCGTCGAAGATGCCGGCAAGGGATCCGCATCCATAGCCAGGCAAAGCTTCTTCATCACCGTGGATAAAGTGCTGAACCTGAGCTTGAAGCCGCTGCCCGACAAGGTGGACAAAGGCGATAGCGTGACCTTCGATTTGCGCGGCTCCGAATTCCCTTCCTGGGCGGCGGAAGCGCTGACGGTGCGGTTCGATTACGACGGGGACGGGAATTGGGATTCGGAAGTCTTGCCCTTGGCCGCCAACCTCGGGCATCGCCATGCCTATTCCGCCATCGGCAAATATTCTCCCAGGGTGGAAGCCCATTATCGATCTTGGGAGACTCGCAAGGCGGAGGGGCGGATTTCCGTTGTAAGCGCAGTGACGGCCGTGCTGAAAATCCCGCGGGATACCTTGGAACCGGGAGCGCCCATGGCAGTGGATGCCTCCGGTTCCAAGGGCGATGGGCGCCTGGTCTATGCCTTGGATGCGGATGGGGACGGGAAAACGGACTGGACGGATTCCGGCTCGGGCAAAGGCAGCTTGGCGGCGCCGAAATCGGGGACCTATCATGCCGTGTTGACGGTCAGGAACGCCATGGGGCAGGAAGGTAAGGCCATGGCGCCTTTGCGCGTCAACGCCCGCATGCGGCTGGATTTCAAGCTGCGCAATCCCAGGGAAAACATGTCCGCTCCCGTCGAGATCAAGGTGCGCGCGCTGGATGCGGACGATTCGCTGGCGCAAGCGCGCGTCAACTTCTCCGGCGAAGCGGGCGCATGGGAGATCCGCGCGATCCCCCCGGACAGCGCTCCCAGCACCCATGAATGGTGGCTGCGCTTTAAGCATGCTTACGGCAAAGCGGGGAAATATTCTCCTTCGGTATGCGTGAGCTCGAAGGATGGGCGTGAAATTTGCCGCGCGGCGGCGGTGGAGATCTTCAACGCGCTACCCGTATGCCAACCGGGACCGGATCTCCGCGCCACCTTGGCCGAGCCCATCGACATCGACGGAACCGGATCCGATGCCGACGGGACGATCGTGAAATGGGAATGGGACCTGGACGGTGACGGAAAATACGATCTGGTATCGGCGGCCAATGGAAAGTTCCGTTATACCTTCAGCAAAGTTGGGTTGTTCCCTCTCGTCCTCCGCGTCACCACCGCCGACGGCGTCAGCGCCGTAGGGAGCCGGAAGGTGGAGGTGAGGAAAAAATGGAAGGGCTGA
>JBDSWM010000310.1:0-5507 GCA_039926685.1 Fibrobacteria bacterium
GGCGCGCTGCCCAGCGTGGTGGCCGGCCTGGTGGACAAGCCCGTGATCGGCGTGCCCACCAGCATCGGCTATGGGGCCTCCATGCGCGGCATGGCCGCCTTGCTGGCCATCCTCAACTCTTGCGCGGCCGGGCTTACCGTGGTCAATATCGATAACGGCTTCGGGGCCGGGTTCGCGGCCGCCCAGATGCTGCGCTTGGCGCAGAAAACGCCCCCTAAAACGAAGCAAGGGAAATCGCCGAGGCAACGGGTCGCCAAACAGGCCGCGAACCGGACCACAGGGAAGCCGGCGAAGAAAACCGCAAAACGCGCCGCCAAATCGCACTGACTCCAGCCTGATCTCCCCCTGACCTCATCCTGACCTCCCCGAGCCATGCGGGCAGGTCTCTTACCCGCTCCAGTAGTTGCGTCTCTTGCCCGCTCCCGCACTTGCGGCCCGGGCTCTTGCCCGTACCCGCACTTGCGGGTCTGTCTCGCGAATTCGTAGAATAGCGCTGGAGCAACACCCACATGGCCCGCAAAAAAGCATTTCCCCCGGTTCCGACCGTTTCCGTCCTGCTGGCCTTGCTGGGTATGGCCGCGGTAGGGCGCAGCCCGGCGGCTACCGAAGTATGCGGCACCTTCAACTTGGCGACGGAATGGGTGGCCAAGGAGTCCCCTTACCTGGTCACCGGCGATATTTTCATCCCCGCCACCTCGCGGCTCCGCATCGGCCCGGGCGTGGTGATCCGCTTCGCCAAGCCGCGCCCATGTAAGGATTCGGAAAAACACCCTGCGGCGAAAGCCCCGGAGCGGGCGGAGACCTCCCCGGCCATCGAACAGGTGGATTGGGCCGACTCAGCCTATACGGGCATCAAGGTCGAGGGCACCTTCTACGTGCTCGGCAGCGAAGACAATCCCGCTGTTTTCGAACCGGAAGATCCCAAGTCCGGCGCGGTGGGCTGGGATGGCATCCGCCTTTCCGGACAGCAGTCGGGCGCGGCCGAGATCAGCTTCGCGGTGTTCCGCGGGGCCAACCAGGCCATCACGGTGGATCGGGCCGGCTTCGCGATCCACCATTGCCTTTTCGAGGGCAACAACACCGGCCTGTTCACGGGACTGCGCGGCGACGTCGCCGTGGTCAATTGCGATTTCATCGCCAACTTCAGCGCCGGCATGGTCATCCGCAAAGGGGGGCCCCGCATCGCCAACAATATTTTTTCCGGCAACCGCTCCTATGGCATCTGGGCCGACGGGCGCCCGGCCATCCAGGCCTGGAACAACGCCTTCTGGGACAATCGCGAAGAGGCCTGCTATAAATGCCCCTATGCCATGCTGGAAGGATCCAAGCTGAACGCCAACAAGGATACTTGCGATCGCTTCGGGAACCTGTTGGCCGATCCGGTATTCATAGGCTCCGCGAGCTACGCCGCGGCCCGGGATGCGGACCTGCGCGCCGATACGCCCGGCCATCTGGTGAAGGATGAGAAGATGGCCAAGCTGGAAGCGGATGCGCGCGCGAAAGCGGATCAGGAAGGGAAGGGAAAGAAGAAAAAGCCCGGGTTCATTCCCATGGGCAAAGGCCCTTACCTGCTCTCGCAATATTCCAAGCTGGTGAACGCCGGCAAACCCGGCCGCGATTTCCGCGATCGGGACGGCACCGCCAACGATATCGGCATGCATGGCGGGCCCATGGGTCGCATCACCTCCGATCCTTTTTAAAGGTACCCTTAAAGCTTCCCAAGGCCGCTTCGAAATCCTCCAACCCGCGGCGGGAGCGCCGGCCCTGGCACCGGGATTCGCCTTGCGCGGGGCCAGCGTTTCCCCTACAATGAAGGCGGGCCGGCATCCCTTTCCCGATGCCGCGCTCCTGGGGAGGCTTATGGAAATCGGCAGCTCGACGGCATCGGTGCAAGGGATCCAGAACGCTTTTTCCACCCACGCCGCGCGCGCGCAACGCATCGCCCAGCCGGATGGCGGCCCGCAATTCGAAAAGGACATGGCCGAATTGCCTTCGGACAAGGACAATGTGGGATTCAACGTGAAGGCGCTGAAGACCAAGGATCAAATGCTCGGAACCTTGCTCGATATGGTAGGTTGAAGGCGTCAGCCCTGGAGACCGCGCTGCAGGCCCCAGGCCTTGATGGCGAGGAAAAATCCGTACACGGCCAAACCGCAAGCCACCGCGGCCAATGCCACATGACCCGACGGCCCCGCCTCCAGGAAATCCCACGCCCTTTTGACTCCCCCCGCCTCGCGGGGATTGGCGTGCAAAGCCGAACGGATGAAAAGCCAGGCCACCGTCATGAGCATCACTCCCCGCGCGGTGAATCCCAACCTGCCCGTCCAGCGTATGAGCACGGAATGCCGGCGGTTGATTCCGGGATCGGGGATTTGCCGGCGGAAGCGCTCGGTGGCGGCGCGATAGAATTGCACGATGGCGACGATGGAAATCGCCACGGCCACAAGTCCGACCCAGAACCGGCCATACGGCCTCTGCAGCAGCGTTCCCACCATCAAAGGGATGTTTTCCGGGACATGGTGGGGGCGACCATCCCATACCATTTGCAAGGCATAGGCGGTCATGCTGGCGTAAATGCCGGCGCTGATGAGAAAACAACCCCTCAGGCAAATCCCCTTGGGACCCAATCCGTAATGCGCGGGGTCGGCCCAGGCCTGCACCAGCCGCCACAGCACATATGCGGCCATGCCCAGGGCGAGCAGCCCGAGACCCAGCCGGCCCAACGGTTGTTTGAACAGGAAAGGGAACAGGCCCGATTGATCGACCTTGGCTCCCCCCAGGCCCAAGGCCGCCATGCATGTCAACACACCCATCAGCATATACATCAGCGCCAGGGATGCGATCCCCACGCGGCACAAGTGGCAGAACCATTTCGATCCGCGGCGTCCTGGCATCGACTTCCCGCCCCTTTCATCCGGCGCATGCTTCCCATTGAATAAGCATTCCGGGACGGGCCCCTAAAACGGGAATAAAGCGGGGAATATGGGGGAAGAAAACCGGAAATAAAAAGGGCGGGGGCTTCGCAGACCCCGCCTTTTCCCTCGTGTGGTTCCGGATACGCTTCAAAGCGCGCACCCGGATACGCTGGCGTTAATAAGGAAGAACCATGCCAATCCCGCCGGTTCCCTTTTGGACTGATTTTTAGGATGATTGCGGCATGAATGGGCTTTTGAAGGTATTTTGCCAGTGTAAAAAATCAGACGCATTGTCGGGACGCCTTACACCCCCCTCCCGTTTCCATCCGCAAGGAGCCGCATGTTGGAACTGAAATACTCCGAGCTGTCGCCGGTGCTCGCCAAGTTCCTGGCGCGTTACGGCTTCGACGCCGATTGCCCCATCACCTTGGCGGGGACGGCCGGTTCGCGCCGCGTCTATTTCCGCCTGCAATCGGGGTTGCGCACCTTCATCGTGCTGGTCTCGCCGCCCGACGACGCGGACTTCGGGCGCTTCCTGCGCATCACGCAATTCTACCGCCTCATGAATTTCCCCGTGCCCATGGTATATTGCATCGACGATGCCGCGCATCAGGTGGTCCTGGAGGACTTGGGCGATCGCCGCCTCTACGATTGCCTCCGCGCGGGCGAGCCGCCGCTGGAATTGTACCGCAAAGTGATCCATCAACTGGTGGATTTGCAGACGCGTTGCTATCAGCGCCATCAGGAATGCCCGGACATCCGTTCCCGACTGTTCGACGAGCATGATCTGCTGTGGGAGACCGAATATTATTCGGCGCAATACCTGCAGGGCCACCGCGGCATGGTGTTCAACGCGGCGGAGAAGGCGCGCCTGGACGCGCTCTTCCATGAGCTGGCCAGGCGCGTGGACCTGCAACCAAAATCGATCATGCACCGCGATTTCCAGTCCCAGAACCTGATGATCCAATTCGATGGCAGCGTGCGCGTCATCGATTACCAGGGCAGCCGGCTGGGTTCGCTGTATTACGATCTGGCTTCCCTGCTGCTCGATCCTTATACCATGTTGGCGGACGCGGACATCGAAGAACTATTGCGGTACTACCATGCGCAATCCCTCAACCCCCTTTCCTTCGAGGACATGTTCCACCAGTTCCTGTTGGCCGCTTCCCAACGCGTGATGCAAGCCTTGGGGGCCTACTGTTTCCTGAGCCGCCACAAAGGCCTGCCGCAGTTCCGGGAGTATATCGGCCCCGGCGAGAAGCGCCTGGCCTGGATCCTCGATCGCATCGATTGGCCCGAGCTGAAAACCGTGTTGCCCAAACCCTGAAGGCGTCCCGTTCCGGACACCGCCAAGGCCCGGCCGGCCGCGCCGGAATCGGCCGGCCCCGGATTTTTCCCTATCGGTTTTTTTCCTACCTTGAATCCTTTTGCATGGCACCGGTACGGAAGGGAAATCATGGCGGGATTCCTCAAGGAAAAGCGGCAATGGCTTAAGGATAACTGGAAGGCCTTGCTCGCGATCGCCGTGATCGGATTGCTGCCCTTCTTCGCCTTCCTTACCACATCGGGCGCGGCCATATACGCTTCCGATCAATTGGGCGCGCCCGCCTGGAAATTCTATTTCGACGCGCTGCGCGCCGGATCCATCCCCATGTGGCATCCTTATGGTCTCGGGGGCATGCCCACTTTCGACGCCGGCTTCGGCGACGGTGCTTATCCCCTATTCCTGTTGATCGGAAAGCTGGTAGGCTGGGGCGTCATTCCCATCACCACCTTCATCTCCTGGGCCTTCATCCTCCATGTGATCATCGCCGGCTTCACCGCTTATTATCTCGTGAACCGCTTCTTCTCGCTGGACAAGCTCTTGTCCACGGCGCTGGCCGTGGCCTATATGCTCAACACCAATTTCATCTCGCATATCCATGCCGGGCATACCGGCAAGTTCTACATCATGGCCTGGCTGCCCTTATCCCTATACCTGCTTCTGCGCAGCCTGAAACCCGGAGCGAATGCGTATCATTCCGGGCTCTTCGCGCTTTCCATCGGCTGGCTGATGTCCACCTTCCATCCCCAGTTCATGTATTTCGTTTTGATGGGATTCTTCCTGGTCTGGGCGTTCAAATTCTTCCGGTTGGCCAAGGAAAAGCGCCTGGCCGAAGCGGCCCTGGTCAGCGCCAAGTTCTGGATCCCCGTGTTCTGCGGCATCGGCCTGGTGTTTTTCCTGTTCTATCCGCCCATGCAATGGACCAAGCTCTACGGCGTGCGCGGCACCGGGGAGAAAACCAGCTATGAGCACGCCACCTCCTGGTCCATGCATCCCGAAGAAACCGCATCTCTGGTGGTGCCGGAGTTCACCGGCCTCAATGAGAAATATTGGGGACGCAATCCTTTCAAGCTGAACTCGGAGTATCCGGGCCTTTCAGTCATGTTCCTCGGAATCCTGGGTTTCGCCTTGTTCAACCGCGAAAAACGGCGCTGGTTCTGGCTATGGGGATCGGTGGGGCTGCTCGCGATCATATTCGGATTGGGCGCGCATACGCCGCTCTTCCGGCTATTCTATGCCTTCGTCCCCGGCATCAAGACCTTCCGCGC
>JBDSWM010000311.1:0-3254 GCA_039926685.1 Fibrobacteria bacterium
GACATTCCCTGGTGTATACAGCTTGAGGGCCACACCTGTTCCCTTCCCGAACACAGAAGTTAAGACTCAACGCGCCTATGGTACTACGGTCATTTGCCGTGGGAGAGTGGGTCTATGCCAGGGTATAATACGAGACGGCTATCCCTTCGGGGGTAGCCGTTTTCGTTTGTACCCGTTTTTCCTGCATGGTTTTTCATCCCGAATCCCGGTGAAATCGGCGAACCCCCTCTCACGGGGGAGATACTAAATATCTTTCCAGAGCAAGGATACCGCTTCGGAAACGTGCCCCCAAACGAAAGCATTGAGTCATGCAATACGGCCACTTTGACGATGAAAACCGGGAATATGTCATTACCAATCCCAAGACCCCCGTCAAATGGATCAATTACCTGGGGAACCTGGCTTTCGGCGGGTTCGTGGATCATACCGGGGGCTTGCTGCTATGCAAGGGCGATCCGGCCCTGAACCGCATCAACAAATACATTCCCCAGCTGCCCGCGTCCCAGTTCAAGGGCAACGGCTTTTACCTGCGCTTCCAGGATGGGAAAGGGTTCAAGGTATTCTCCCCCTTTTTCGTGCCCACCTTGGACGCCTATGAGTCCTTCGCCTGCCATGTGGGTTTGGGGTACACGCGCATCGTCTCCCGGTTCTACGGCATCCGCACGGAAGCGACTTTCTTCGTCCCCCTCGGGGAAAGCGTGATGGTGCTCGATGTCAAGATCACGGTGGAAAAGGGAGCCAAGGCCGGCCTGGCCGCGATTCCGGTGGTGGAGTATTCCCATCCCGATGCCTTGAAGCAATTCACCAACGCGGATTGGATTCCGCAAACCATGCAAAGCAAGCGCTTCGAGGGGGGCCCCGGGGGCATCATCCTGGCGCAGTACCCTTTCATGCATCGCGACACGCGCTTCAACTACCTCACCAGCGGATGGAAGGTTTCCTCCTTCGAATCCGATCGCAAGCATTTCCTGGGGGACAATGAATACGGAACCTGGGCCAATCCCCTGGCTTTGCAGAAGGAAGATCTGGAAAACCGCGAAGCCCTGCGCGGCGACAATATCGGCGCTTTGCTGCTTAAGCTGGGTGACTTGAAGGAAGGCGAGAGCCGCCGCTTCTCGGTGCTGCTCGGCCAGGATACCCAAATGGACAATGCCCGGAAGACCGCCGCCGCCTTCGCCGATCCCGCCAAGGTGGATCAGGCATTGGATCGCATCGCCGGCTTCTGGAAGGATTACCTGGGGAAGATGAAGGTGGCCACCCCGGACCCGGCCATGGACAGCATGGTCAACATCCATAATCCCCGCCAGTGCTATATCACCAAGAACTGGTCCCGCGATCTGTCCCTGTACCAATTGGGCTTCGGCGGCCGGGGCATGGGATTCCGCGACAGCTCCCAGGACGTGATGGGCATAGTCGGGCATATCCCCGAGGAGGGCAAGGCCCTGCTGCAGAAGCTACTGCAAGTGCAGAAGGCCAACGGCTCGGCCATGCATCAGTTCTACGCTTCCACCATGGAAGCCAATGAAGGCGATTCGCGGGAGATGGAGGACCGGCCCAAGTATTACGGGGACGATCATCTCTGGGTCATCCTCGCCATCGGGACTTACTTAAGGGAAACGGGAGACCTGGGCTTCCTGAAGGAAACGATTCCCTTCTATGAAAAGGGCAAGGACGGCAAGCCGATCGCATCCGCGACGGTGTGGGAGCACATGCTGCGCGCCATCGAATTCACCCATGGTGATTTGGGCGCCCATGGCCTGCCCAGGTTGGGCTTCGCGGACTGGAACGATACCGTGAACCTGAAAACCGGGGCGGAGTCGCTGTTCGTGGCCAATCAATACGGCAAGGCCCTGCTGGAAATGCGCGACATCGCCGAATTCACGGGCGCCGGATTCGCTGGCGATAAAGCCGCGGCGGAAAAATTCACCGGCTATTACAAATCCATGAAGGAAAGCGTGAACGCCTGCGCCTGGGACGGGGAATGGTATATCCGCTACTTCGACCATGACGGCAGCCCGATCGGATCGAAGGAGAACAAGGAAGGGAAGATCTGGACCAATGGCCAGTCCTGGCCGGTACTCTCAGGCTTCGCCACTCCCGAACGCGCCCAGCAGGCATTGGATTCGGTTTTCAAATGGCTGAATACGGAAAACGGCATTAAGCTGAGCATGCCCGGCTTCGACGGCTTCGATCCGCGCAAAGGCGGCGTGACCACTTATCCCCCCGGAGCCAAGGAGAACGGCGGCATCTTCCTGCATGCAAATCCCTGGGTCATGATCGCGGAGACTATGGTCGGTAACGGAGACCGGGCCTACCAGTACTACAAACAGATCAATCCCGCCGCCAAGAACGATCAAATCGATCGCTTCGAATGCGAACCCTACGTCTACCCCCAGAACATCCTCGGCAACGAGCATGCGCAATTCGGGCTCGGCCGCAACAGCTGGCTGTCCGGAACCGCTTCCTGGGCCTATCAGGCCGCGACCCGGCACATCCTGGGCATCCGCCCGGCCCTGGCCGGCCTGGAAGTGGATCCGTGCATACCCAAGGCCTGGGACGGCTTCAAGGTAACCCGCCTGTTTCGGGGGGCTTCGTATGCCATCGAGGTCAGGAACCCGTCCCATGTCAGCAAGGGCGTCAAGTCCCTGCGCGTGGACGGCAAGGACGTGGCGGGACGCGTCATACCCGCATTCGCGGATGGCCATAGCCATCAGGTCGAAGTCATAATGGGATGAAGACAGCGGGCGGATTCGCCCTTTCCGCGCTATGTTTCGGAAGACATGCGGGCACCCTTGCGGAAGGCTTTGGCCACCATCTTTTGCGCAGCGCTGACCCTGTCCGCCCAAACCCGAATTTCGCCCGATCCCGCCAAAACGCAACAGGACTTCGAAGGCTGGGGCGTAAGCCTATGCTGGTGGGGGAATCAGGTGGGCCGTTGGAGCGACGCCAAACTCGCCCCGTTGATAGACATCGTGGTCAATCCGGACACGGGCCTGGGGTACACCATCTTCCGCTACAATATCGGCGGCGGGGACAATCCCGCCCATACCCATCTTTCAACCTACAAAGCCATACCGGGATTCAAGGCCACGGAAGCGGGCGCTTACAACTGGCAGGCCGATCCGTACCAACGCAAGGTGGCCGCAATGCTCCAGGCCCGCGGCAAGAACACGATTTTCGAGGCCTTCTCCAATTCGCCCCCCTGGTGGATGACCAGGAACCAATGCTCGGGCGGCATGCAGGACGGATCGGAC
>JBDSWM010000312.1:0-11646 GCA_039926685.1 Fibrobacteria bacterium
GATGGCCTCCCAATGTTTCCCCGCCGCACCGGGAGGGTCCAGGGTGTCCAGGTAAATGCGGTAACCGATCAACTGCACGGTGTCTTCCGGCCGCAGCCAGGTCAACTGGTATTTTTTCGCGGCTAAGCATTCCTCTTTGGTGTCGAAAGGCGGAAAAGGATAATCGGCATCGCAAAAACGGTGATTGATGGCCGTGGTATCGGATCCGAAATTGTTGGGGCTGCGTAGGTAGTTGAAGTTGGTCCCATCCTTGGGCGGGGAGCAGGAGAAGAGCACCGCACCCAGACCGGACCACAAACAAGCTTTTATAAATCGCATTGCCTGAGTAAGATATAAAGAAAAGGAATCCGGTTCCCCAACCCGCGAGGCCCTAAAAACGGTAACGGGCGCGAATTAGACCCGATTTTTGAAGGTCCGGAAATCAAAAAGGACCCCCACTTGGAGGTCCTTTTATGCGAAACAGGTTTCGCGATGGAGGCGGGCGTAAAGCCCTCTTAGGCGGCTACGGCTTCAGCCAAAGCTGGATATACGCTGACCTTCTGGCGGTCCTTGCCCAACCGCTCGAACTTGACCACGCCCTCGATGAGGGAGAAGATGGTATAGTCGCGTCCGAGCCCTACGTTCAGGCCGGGATGCCAACGGGTGCCCTTCTGGCGAAGGATGATGTTTCCGGCAATGACCTTCTCGCCGCCGAACTTCTTGATGCCGCGGTATTTCGGATTCGAATCGCGACCGTTTCGGGTGCTACCTAGACCTTTTTTGTGTGCCATGGCTTATTTTCCTTCTTTGCTTGCAGCGGCCACTTTCTGGGCCCTGGTAAGGGGAACGTTCTGAACTTTCTGGGCGGCCAAAGCCTTGATGCGGGCTCGGGCGCGCGTTTTCGCCTTCTCATCCACGCTGGACTTATCCGCGCCGGACGCGATCTCGGTCACGAGCACTTCCGTGAAGAGCTGGCGATGGCCGACGATGCGGCGATAGCGCTTGCGGGCCTTGCGCTTGAAGGAGATTACTTTGTCGCCTTTGCCCTGATTGAGCACTTCCAGCTTGACGGCGGCGCCGGAAACCAAGGGAGCTCCGATTTGAACCGTGTCCCCATTGGCGAACAGGAGCACGTTGGAAACGGTCACGACATCGCCGACTTTCGCATCCATTTTGGGAACCTTAAGCGTTTCTCCCACGGTGATTTTATGCTGAAACCCACCGCATTCGATAACTGAGTACATGGTCGTCCTTTATCTCTATCTGCTAACCTACACGGGAAACCGGGAAGACCGGAACCCGGAAAAACAGGCGCATTAATTTACCAAAACATTGTGGAATTTTAAAGGGAAAGACTGGAATTGCCCCGGAATCACTTCGGGAGCTGATCCTTGATGCCTTGCACTTTTTGCTTATAGGCCGGGTTGGGCTGGAATTCCGCGATATACGCATTGGCCGATTTCATCATATTGATGCGGTTTCCGGGCGTTTTTTGGCTTTGGAAGGCAGCCATATCCGTTTGCCAGAGCAAATACATCACTTGCTCGTGAAACAGGTTTGGATGCATGAATTCAGGTTTGGCCGCTTGCAAACCGGAAAGGTCGCGCCTGGCCTCTTGAGAGCTGGGGTTGCGCATCAGGACCAATTGGCACTTCAAAAGGCGCAAATCCGGGGAATCGGGCTTGATGGCAAGGAGCGCGGAGATTTTTTCATAAGCGCTGGGATCTTCCTGGCGGACCAGAGTCTGCACGCGCACAAAACCTTCCTTGCCCCAATCCGTTTCCGCGGGCTGCGCCGCGGCCTGGGAGTTCGCGCCGGATTCGGTTGGCAGGCCCGCCATGGCGGCCAATTTGTCGGCCGTGCCGGTTTCCTCCACCGTCTCGATTGGCGGCGGAGATTTCCCCCCCAGCCGGCTTTTCCCGGTTTTGCCGGACGGCGTTCGCTTTGCCCCGGCATGGTTGTCGAGACGTTCCAAGGGATCCTTCTCCCCGGAAATGGCAGGGGTAGCCCCGCTTTGGGGGTTGGCCAAGGACTGCGGGGAAGGCGGGGCCGTTTTGCCTTGGTCGTGGCGGGAAGAACCGTTTCCCAGCCATAGATAGGCCCCCAGCGCGGCGGCCAAAGACAGCACGGCCGCAGGGGCGTAAAGGCGGAGGCCGCGTCGTTTGCCGGGATAAGGGAGTCCGACAGGGTAACTCACCGGCTGCGGTAACGTAGGCATGACACCGGAAGGGTAGTCCGCGGTCTGGCGGACCGCGTCGGGCGTCAGCAATTCAGGATGGGCCAGTTTCTTTCCGAGACCGATCAAGATATCGTTCACGGTGCGTCCGCCGGACAAATCGTGGAAGACCGCTTCCATGTCCGGCCGCATGGACGCGGCATCGGGATATTGGTAAGGCTGTTCGCTTAGCGGCAGGGAGAAATCGTGGTAGACCAGGCATTTGCGCAATACGCCGGAAGCGAAGGAATGGGCCGCGGCGATTTCCAGGTGGCATTGTGAATAGGCTTCCGGATCCAGGATCTTGACGATGATCTGGGGGGAGGTTTCCCCGTAGAAGGGCAGCCTGCCGGTGAGCAACTGGTAGTAAAGCACGCCGATGGCGTGGATGTCGTGCTGGGTTTCCCGGAAGTCCTTCCAGAAGTCCTGGTACTGGGCCTTTTGCTCCGGGCTGTTGGCTTTTTGCAGGCGCGCTTTCCCCATGTAAGGGATGGTTCCCACCAGATTCTGGTCCATGGTGACGTTTTCCGTAAGGGCCGTTTTCGCGGTGCCGAAATCGATCAGGACCAGCCTGCCTTTTTCATTTCCCTTAACCCCGAGGATGAGGTTCCCGGGGGATATATCGCGATGGGCTACGCCGAAGATCTCGCGATCGGGAAGGTGCACGTTGGCGCGATGGGCGTATTCCAGGGGATAGAGGGCGGAGAGGATCAACGCGGTGGCGGTGATGGGATCGAGCAGATCCTGCCAGGCGCACCCGAGCTCGGTTTGGCGCTGGCTCACGACGTCCAGGAGGGTGCGCAAGCTGTAGCCCTGGATATAATCCAGGATCATGTAGCGATGGCCGTGCTTGTCGCCCTGGCCGCGCAGGGTCACTATTTGCGGGTGTTTCAGGCGGCTCAGGATCAGGCCTTCCTCCAGGAAGGTCTTGAGATGCCGCCGCCGCGAGGCCTCCTCCAGGCTGGAATCCTGGGAAACCTTGATGACGCGATGTTCCTGCAGCTCCTCGTCGAAAGCGAGGTAGGTGAGGCCGTATCCCCCGCGTCCGATCAATCGTTCCACCACGCATTTCTCAAAGCGGGTCCCGATCAATGGGTCTTGGGAGATCATGCGGCTTGGGTTTCGCTGGCTGGGAGGCTATTCAGGGTCAGTAGACTCCCGCCACTGTCGAATCGCGGTAGTCGCCGGACAGATAGCTTACCTTGTACCTCTCTGCCAGGGTCTGGAGGTATTTTTTGAGCCCTTTGCCGGCTTGGGCGGATTTTTCCGACATCAGGACGCGGGCCACTTGCAACTGATAGCTCTCGAATTTGCCGTCGTTCTTCTCGGTGAGCAATACCAGATGCCAGCCCAACGGAGAGCGGAAAACCGGGGACATCTGGCCAACCTTGAGACGGGAGACTTGCTGCTTGAATTCGGCGTTGAAATCCCCGGGCAGGAAGCGCTGCAAATCGCCGCCGTCTTTTTTCTCGGGTCCGTCGGAAAGGTCCCGCGCTTTCATCACGAACCGGCTCAGGAGGGCTTCCAACTGGGTGGAATCCCGCGCCAGATCGGCGCGGATGGATTCAAGGTCGGATTTGCGCTTGGCGGCTTCGGCCGGGGCGGCGTTCTTGCCGAGCAGGAATACGATTTGGCAGGCGCGCAAGGAGTCGTTGACGGGGAAGGCCGCTTTGTTGGCCTTGAAGAAATCCTGCATTTCCTGGGGGGTGGGACGGGACACCGGAGCCACCTGGCTGGTGAGAAGCTTATCCGCCTTGATCTGCCGCGCCATCTTGAGGCGGAGGCCGGATTCGGAATCGCCCGCTTGCTTGAGCGCTTGCCGGAATGACTGGTCATTGGGGAAATTGGTCCTGAATACAGCGGCCAAGGAGTCAATGGTCTTTTCGTCAGCCACCACGTTGAGGCGTTTGGCTTCCAAATCCAGCAGTTCCTGGCCGATAAGGTTGGTGGCGATCATCCTTTCCAGGTAAAGCCTTTCGGGCGATCCCGCCTCCGCGGTGGTGTGCTTGACCTTGATCATCAAGTCCACCAAGGTATCGATCTGACGTTTGCTGATCTTGTTGGGCCCCACGGTGATGACGACGCCGGCGGGGGATTTCGACGCGGGTTTGCCCGCGGAGGGAACCTTGGCCTTCTTGGTCTTATCCTGGGCCAAGGGGGAGGGAGTTGCTCCTGCTTCGCCCTTGGCGGGGTTCGCGGCCAGCGTATCCGCAACGGCGGGCGCAGAGGAAGCCGCAGGCCCGGCGGCGGAGGTTTTGAGCGCGGGTTTGGCCGAATCGGCGGCGGCGGCGGGGACATGTGGCTGGGCAGGAGCTTCCGCACCCATCGACTGCGACAAGGCGATCAGCAGGAATGCGGGCAATGATATTAAACGTAGGGAAGAAAACATGTAGTTATGGGCCTGGTCAAAGGGTGGAAATAACCGTTTTTAAAATGATAAATTAGACTGGAAAAATAGGAAAATTAGCGCGGGAAGGACCGGCTCAATACAGTGGAATACGATCTTATCATCATCGGCGGCGGAATCAATGGCGCCGCCTTGGCGCGCCTGGCGGCTTTTCAAGGCCTGCGCACGGCCTTGTTCGAGGCCGGGGATTTCGGCTGCGGCGCCAGTACCAACACTTCCAAACTGTTGCATGGCGGTCTCCGCTATCTGGAAACATTCGATTTCGGCCTGGTGCGCGATGCCGTGCGCGAGCGGGCCAAGTTGCTGGCATTGGCGCCGCATCTGGTCGAGTCCCGCCGTTTTCTGTTCCCGAACACCCGTCACGGCCGTCACGGCCGCATGGGGATCAAAGCCGGCCTCACTCTTTACGATTTCCTGGCCGGCGGTCTCAGAATGGATCCCCATCGCTGGGTGGGGCCGGATGAACTGCGGCGGGAAGAACCGGCTTTCCTGCCGGAGGAGCGCTGCGGCGCCTATGAATATTCCGATTGCGTCATGGACGATGCCCGTATCGTGATGGAAAACCTCGTGGATGCGGCGGCCTTGGGCGCCACCGTCAGGAACTACAGCGGATTCCAGGGCCTGGAGGCCGCCGGGGACTTCCGGCGGGGAAAAGGTACCCTGGAGGTTACGGTACTTGATCGTCTGACCGGTCGGGAAACGGTTTGCCGGGGCCGGAGGGTGGCGCTGTGCCTGGGTCCCTGGACTGATCAGGTGCTGCGAACCGCGCTTCCCGGGTCGCCCCCGCAAATACGCCTATCGCAGGGCATCCATCTGATCGCCGATGGGCTGCCTTCGCATTCCTGCTTCATCCTCCCCGTGCCCAAAGGACCGGACGGAAAGGCGGGCAAACGCTATTTCTTCGTGGTGCCGTGGAAGGGAAAGCATCTCATCGGCACCACGGAAACCGAAGTGGGGGATACCCCGCCCGATCCCGCCGTTCCCGGCGAAAACGAAGTGGCCGAACTGATCGGCCTGGCGGGGATTTATTTCCCCGGCTGGCGCCCCGATATCCTGTGCACCATCACGGGCCTCCGTCCTTTGGCGCGCAGCGCCAAAGGGTCCACCATCACCCTGAGCCGCGAACATGAGTTCCATCGGGTCCGGGACGGCGTCTATTCGGCCGTAGGCGGGAAATACACCACGCATAGGACCTTCGCGGAAGGGTTCCTGAGATTCATGCGGGAAAGCAAGGACGGGGATATGGGGGATGGGAAGGCCGGATTGAAGGAGATCCAGGACCGGCCTTTGCCTGGCGCCTGGGCGGATGCCGGGGAGCGGGAACGGATCCGCGCTTCCCTCCGCGCCCATGGTTACGTGGACGAGTCCACCGCAGTAACTTGGATGAGACGGTACGGCAAGCGTTCCCTGGAGTTGGCCGAATACGTCGGCGCCTCGCCGGGAAGGCAGGAGCGGATGACCGGCCCGTACGGATTGCTGTGGGGCGAGGCCGAGTTCTCGGCCGAGCGCGAATGGGCCCGCACGCCTGAGGATTTCCTGCGGCGGCGAACGGATGCCTATTTCACGCGCGGGGCCGGGTTGGAAAACCTTCCGCGCCTGCAGGCGCTGTTCTCTTCCCGCGCTCCGGGCTTGGAGAAAAACCTTGGACGCGACGCCGACTATCCGGCCATGCTCAAGAACAACCTGCATGTTGCCGCCGGAAACGGGACGGAGCGGCCGCTTCCGGGGCAGGCCCCATGAATCCATTCTGGAAGGTGGCGCATCGGGGGTGGCATACGACCCATGTGGAAAACACTTTGGAAGCCTTCAGGGCCGCCTATGCCGCCGGTTGCGATATGGTCGAGTTCGATGTGCAATTGACCCGGGACGGGGTGCCGGTGGTCTTCCATGACGATGATTGCCTGAGACTGACGGGCACGCGCGCATTCATTTATGATCTGGACTGGAAAGCGGTGCAAGCCCTGAACATGCCAGCCCGCTCGCAAACCCATCCCAAGACGCCAGGCGGACCGGAACCCCGTCCGGGCGGAGCGAAAGCCGGCGGCCAGGGCCGACTCGAATACAAAATCCCGAGCCTGGAGCAATTCCTGGCCGAGTTTGGATCCAGACCTTTTTATCTGGAATTGAAGATCCCCGCAGCCGTGTCCGGGAATTCCGCCTATGTGGAATTGCTGGGAGATGCCTGCGCCCGCATGGTGAAGGCGGGCGGGCCGCATCCGGACACTTTTTTGGGGAGCTTCCATGCCGGAATCCTGGGCTATTTGGCCAGGGAAAAAGCCTTTCCGGTGCTGGCCGGCATTTTCGAGAACTATCAGCGATTCGACGAAGTCTATTCCGGCAGGGATGCCGAAACGGCGGCGGCCATCCGCTACTTTTCCGTTTCCTGGGACCTTTTCCGCACCCATGTCCATGAATGGACCATGGCCTCGCAACGGTCGCCGCGGCGCACGGCTGCGACCCAGCCGGGAATTCCCGCTCGCAAGCCCATGGGCGTGCCCGGGCCGGATTTGTTCCTGGTATGGGATGTCAAGGATGAAAGCGAATTCCGCGCCGCCTTGAGCCACGGCGTCCGCGGCCTGGTGGCGGATGATGTGGAAACCATGATCAAGCTGTGACGGTCCAGGCGCGATTCCGTCCGGCACGGCCACTGCGGATGGAAACTAAAACAGACTGAAAAATTCCCTGCGCAGATCCAGCAAAAGCACTTGGCGGGACGGCTTGATCTCCAGTCGGCCCGACTCCTTGAAGAAGGCGGTGATATCCTCTCCGTCCACCTGGCAGAACTCGCCCGCGCCCCCGAGGATTTCCACGCTCGCGGCCTGGTAAAGGCGGATATGCCTGCCCATGATTTTCGCGAAACGGGGCAGGGCGCGTGTGATACCCACCAATAAAGAGAATTTCCACAGCTTGTCGAACACGGCGATTTCCAAGGCGCGATCGTCGAATCGGGCGGAGGGGAAGACGCGCGCGCCGGCGGCATAGGAGTTGATGTTGCCTACCACGCAGCAGATGGATCCGTCCAAATCGATGCGGACCTCGCCTTTCGCGGTATGCATGGACAAGGTGCAGCGTCCGGTTATGCGCCGCGTCGATCGTTTCAGGAAGGCTTTGACGTAGAAGAGTTTGTTGAAAATGCTGCCCTTGGGGATCTTGCCGGCCTTGCGCGCCACGTCGAAATCATGGAGCACGGCGGCATCCATTCCCAAACTCACGTACGATGCCATGGTGAGCCGCCCGTTCAGATCCCAGAGATCGAAACGCGCGCATTGCGCCTTGAGCAGGCGCTTGACGCAGGCCAGCAGGCCCCGCTCGTTGTAAATGCGGAATATCCCCAGGGCGCGCCCCAAATCATTGCCGGTTCCGAGGGGGATCAGCCCGATTTCCGTGTCGTGGAGATCTTGGGTGCAGAGGCGGTTAAGCACGAATCCGATGGTGCCGTCGCCCCCTACGGCAATCACCTTCCGGGCCGAGGCCAGCAACGAATCGGTCTGCTCTTCGAGGCGGGATGCTTCCGTGAGTTCGGCTTTCCAGTCATCGCTCTTGAATCCGAACGAGTCCATGATTTCCGGAAGCTGGTTGAAAACCCGCCTGCCGACGCCTCCGCCGGAAATGGGGTTGATCAGGAAGGCGATGGATAGGCGCGATCCCGCCATCCCGGCCGTGGATGCGGGGGAGGCCGCTTCAATCGGCATTGAACCACCGCGAAATCCGCAGCAGGATGAAATCTTTCAGACGGGTGAAATACTCCCTGACCGGGACGCTGGCCGGAAAGCCATCTCCGCTCACCATCAGGCCGGACGCGCTGAAGCCCATCGCCTGGGCGATGTAGAGCGCGCGCGGCAGGTGGTAATCCTGGCTAACAATCAGGATCTTGCGGAGTTCCGAGCTGCGGCGGAAATTGAGCAGGGTAACGTAAGTGGAACGCCCCTTTTCATCCACCAGAATATCCTCCA
The DNA here is from genome assembly GCA_039926685.1 of Fibrobacteria bacterium. Lineage (GTDB taxonomy): Bacteria > Fibrobacterota > Fibrobacteria > UBA11236 > UBA11236 > Chersky-265. The sequence continues at coordinate 8,555 of JBDSWM010000312.1, forward strand.
TCGGGATATTGTTGCGGCGCGCGAATTCCAGCATGGCGGTGGTCTCGTTATACCCGCCCGGTATGGCATGGCCGGAAAGCACGAGTTTGGCGCCTTTGTGCAAAGCCAGGTAATTCAAGGCGCCGTCCATCCGCTGCCGCAGAACGGGAGAGAGCTTTCCGGATCGGAACACGCTGGCTCCGGGGACGATCACCGCCTCCACCGCGGGTACGGCGCCCGGTTCCATGTATATGCGCGCCTTGGCCTTCACCACCACATAGGCGTTGACGATCCAAGCGCACAAGAGCAGAAGTACGGCGAAGACGCCGAAGGTTTTCAGCCAGGCCATGCGCGCGCATTCAGATAAACGTCCTTGACATGCACGTACTTCGCGGCGAGCTTGGCCAAACCGGCGATTTCCTCCAGGGTAAGGTCGCGGACGGCCTTGGCGGGGTTGCCCATGATCAAGGTGCCGGATGGGAAGGTTTTGCCTTTGGGAATCAGGCTGCCGGCGGCGATCAGGCAATTGTCGCCGATAGTGGCGCCGTCCATGATGATGGCCCCCATTCCCATCAGGATGCGGTTTCCCAGCCGGCAGGCATGGATGATGCACCCATGCCCGATGGAAACGTCATCGCCGATGGTGGTGCCCAAATCGCTGGCCACATGCACGGTAGTATGGTCCTGGATATTGGTGCGGGCGCCCACGGTGATATGGTTGATGTCCGCGCGCAGCACGCATTGGAAGAAAACCGAGGCGTCCTCGCCCAAGCGGACCTCGCCGATGATATCAGCGCTGGGAGCCAGGAACACCCTTGGCCCCAACTCGGGCCGCTTATCGCCGAATGACAGTATCAAAGCGCGCCCCGTTCGGGTTCCGCCCGGGATAGGGCGGAGGGTCGGTTTACTTCAGAGAGGAGAAGGCGGGATAGCTGACCAGCTCGGATTTCTCGAACCAGTATGCGATTTCCCGCGCGGCGCTGGCCGCGGAATCGGATGAATGCACGATGTTCTCGCCGGTATTCGGCGCATAGTCGTGCCGGATGGTGCCGGGGGAGGCATTGGCCGGATTGGTGGCGCCGTTGATGGTGCGCACCTTCTCGACAGCCTTTTCGCCCGACAACGCGATAAGGATAACGGGTCCCGAGGTCATGAAGCCCACAAGTTCGCCGAAAAATCCGCGTTCTTTATGTTCCGCGTAAAACCCTTCGGCTTCGGCCGTGGTGAGGGACTTCGCTTTGAGGCCGGAAACGGACAAGCGCGATTTTTCAAAACGGGCGATGATCTCGCCGATGATGCCGCCTTTAACGCCGTTGGGTTTGATGATAACGAGGGTAGATTCCATGATCCTGATTTTCCTTGGTTTGGCAACAAAGTAATAAACGACGGGGAGATTTGGAAATTCAGGTGTGCGGCCGGACGAAATCGGCCGAACTCACTATATTATTGACCGCCCTGGAATTTCGCTTCCAGGGCGGTCTTCGCAAACGAGGCAAGCCTCCGGTTACGAAGGCATGCGGATTTAGCTCAGTTGGTAGAGCTTTTGCTTCCCAAGCAAAGGGTCGCGGGTTCGAGTCCCGCAATCCGCTCCAAGCAGCCCCCTGTAAAAAGGGGGCTGCTTTTTTTTCGCTACCCTTTCTTAGCCTGATTTCACGGGAAATGGCAATGATCGAAGGGGCTTATTCTTTCAGGGAGCAGTGCGCCGCCACGGAAAAAGGCATGGCGTTCAGGCCGCATTAGAGTAGCCTTGCTCTTCGGGAGCCGCAGTCCAATCGGATCCGTTACCGGAATCGCGCAGCAAATGCGCCGGGACGGGCTTCAATCCCCATACCAGGCCCAGCTTGGAAAAGCCCCAGAGCAGATAGTACGACACATCGATCTCCCACCAGCGGAACCCTTGCCGTACCGTATTCGCGAAATGATGGTGGTTGTTATGCCACCCTTCCCCCAAGGTTATCAAGGCCAGGAGGAAGCTGTTCTTGCTGTCATCGCCCGTCTGATACCGTTGCTTTCCCATTATATGCCCCAGGGAATTGATGGAAAATGTGCCATGGTATAGCGCTATGGTGGATACGAAAAACCCCCAGATCAGCATCTGGCCCCCCGAGGTGCGCAGGCCAGGGGCGAAACGGTGCGCGACCATTCCCAACCCGAGCATGGAAAGGGCGAGCAGGGAGGGCGCTATGAAATCGAACCGATCGAGAAACATGAGCTCCGGGAACTTCGCGAAATCCTTGCAGTGACGGCTTTGCGCCGTGGAGTTCTCGCGCTTTCCGAACCAGAGCATATGGCTGACCCAGAAGCCTTGCTGCCGCGGCGAATGGGGATCTTCCGGTTGGTCGGAGAAGCGGTGATGGTTGCGATGATGCGCGGCCCAATGCAAGGCTCCCCGCTGCGCAGAGGCGTTCCCGATGAAGGCGAAGATGAATTGCATCGCGCGACCGGTCTTGAAGGTACGGTGCGAGAAGTAGCGATGGTACCATCCGGTGATGGCGAACATGCGTACGAAATACAACACCGCGGCCACGGAGACGGCTACGGGACTGGCTCCCACCCAGAAAATGGCCAGGACGGGTAGATGCAAAAGGAAAAAAGGAACCAAACGCTTCAGCGAGACTCGTTTGTCCCCAGGTCCGGAAGCGAACCCTTGCGGGGCATCGTTATCAATCCACTGGACTATGCTGCGGAATGAATTCGGAACGGTAAGACGGGTTTCAGTATTCATGGGAATGGACCTCAGCCACGGAGAGCGTTGCGGCGTTCTCATAGTATACGGGCAGGGTAGGGGGTAAACCGGACCGGGAGGCGATCCCTGACATCATTTTACATGTTAGGAGATTGAGGGATATCCCCATTCCGCAACGGTTTGGCTCATGGGCAACGAAAAGGGAGAGGCTTTCGCCTCTCCCTTACCATATCGGCAATTGAGAACCAGTTGAGGACTGTGGTTATTTTTTCGCTGCCGAATCGGCCTTGGCCGGTTTGACGGGCTTGGCGGGTGACGTTGCCGGGGCAGTGGCGGGCTTGGAGGTTTTAGCCGTGTCGACGGGAGCGGCGGCTTTTTTCACCTTGCCGGTGGAATCGGGCGCGACGTATCCGCTGTCGCCTTCCAA
>JBDSWM010000313.1:0-10868 GCA_039926685.1 Fibrobacteria bacterium
CCGTTCCCGGTGGGGCGTCGTCAAGTGGTAAGACAACGGCCTTTGGAGCCGTTTACCGTAGGTTCGAATCCTACCGCCCCAACCAGGGCGTATCGGGCAAGGCCCTTTACGCTTGGGGAATTCCGGACCAGGTCCGGTTTTCTCCCGACCCAGGAACCGAAAGTATCAACATAATCCGGGAAGGCGCGACCCAGGTCGGCCGCGTGTACCGGGCAAAGGAAATCGATATGGCAACCGCACTGTTGGCCCTCACGGCCAAAAAAAGAACCCACTCCACCAAGGCCGCGCTCAAGAACATGCGCAAGGCCGGCAACGTTCCCGGCATCATCTACGGCCTGGACAAGGAACCGGAAATGGTGGAAGTCTCCGCCGTGGACATGCGCTCGCATCTGACCCAGCGCAACCATGTCATCGAGATCTCCCTGGAAGGCGCGTCCTCCCAGAAGGTCATGCTCAAGGCCGTGGAACGCGACCCCATCCGCCGCGACCTGGTGCACATCGATTTCCTGCGCGTCGACAATGAGCACCCCGTCATCGTGAACGTGCCCGTTACCACCTATGGAATTCCTTTCGGCGTCAAGACCGAAGGCGGCGTCTTCTCCACCATGAAGAAGTTCGTCAAGCTGCGCGCCAAGGTCCAGGACATTCCGGACAAGTTCGATATGGACGTTTCCGAAATCAGGTCCGGCACCATCTTCTACGTACGCGATCTGAAGTTCGAAAAGGGCACCTTCGTGACCCCCGGCAAGACCGCCCTTTTCGGCGTGACCACCGGTAAGGCCGAGGTCGAGGAAGTCAAGCCCGTGGCCGCCGCCGCAGCAGCCGCTCCCGCGGCCAAGGCCGGCGACAAGAAGGACGATGCCAAGGCCGGCGACAAGAAGGATGAAAAGCCCAAGGCCAAAAAGTAGCCCATGCACATACTTTTGGGCCTGGGCAACCCGGGCCCAAAGTATGACCGCACCCGCCACAACATCGGATTCGATTTCGCGGATCGGGTGGCGCAGGATTCCGGCCAGGCGGGCGCCTGGAAGCAAGAGGCCAAAAGCCTTACGCGCAAGGTCACCTTGGCCGGCATCCCCCTCCTCATCGTAAAGCCCCAGACATTCATGAACCTGAGCGGCGAAGCCGCCCAGGCTTTGCTCGCCTTTTACAAGGTTTCCCCCCGCAACCTAATCGCGGTGGTGGATGACATATACCTGGATTTGGGCGCCGTTCGCATCCGCACCCAGGGCAGCCATGGCGGCCACAACGGCTTGCGCAACCTTATGGAGCATTGCGGCGACGAATTCACGCGGGTCCGGATCGGCGTTGGCCCCTTCCCGGCCGAGCAGGACCGCGCCGATTTCGTCTTGCGCAAATACGGAGCGGAAGAGGCCAAAATCCTCGCCGGCGTCCTGGAACAAGCCAAAAGCATGGTTGAGACCGGGCTTTCCCTGGGTTGGGAAAAAGCTGGATCCAATTTCAACCGCCGTGCGCCGACTTAAGGTTGCTAAGGCAATGAAGGCATTGCCGCATTCTTCCCGTTATTTTATCTTTTTTTGAAGGCGGATCCGTCCGCCCCAGGTGAGGGCCTCTGAAAGAGGGTATCGCCCAGCACGATTTCGACTCCGGTTGGAAAACCCGCGAATAAGTTCGTTCGTGTGGTTTTTTCTAGTTTGTCAGGTAAGATTTCCAAAGTGGCCTGCATGAAGTTTGCGAAGCGAACTCTGAAGCAGGAGTCTAACAAATTAATGAGACGCGACTTGCGCGGGGTTTGCGAAAGAAACTCCGGAGCAGGGAGCCTAACATTTTATGAGATGCGACCTGCGTGGAGTTTGCGAAGCAAACTCTGGAGCAGGGAGCCTAACTCTTCGAAAGCCAGGTATTAAGGATGCAAGAGGATTTACAGTACCTTTTAGAGCTATCGGCTGTGGACAAGAAGGTCTACGAACTCAAGCTCACTAAGAAGGACCTTCCCGTCCGGATCCAGACTCTCAAAGATGATATCGAGCGGGAAAAGACCAATTCCGAAAAGACCAACGCCTCCATAGACGAGACGAAGGCCAAGATCACGGAAAACCAGGATATCGCGGTTCAGGAACAAACCGCCTTGACCGAGAGCAACCAACGCCTGGAAGCCATCAGCACCAATCGCGAATACGATGCCGTGCATCTGGAGATCGCCACCCACAAGCGCAACATCGACAATGCCCAGGCCAACGTCATCCACTTCCAGCAAATCCTGGAAAACCTGCTCAAGGAAAAAGAAACCGCCGATGTCGCGTACAAAACGGTGCTGGATACGAACGGGCCCGAGCTGAATCGGCTTACGGAAGAGCTGAACGGCATCGAGGACAAAATGACGTCGGAAATGGCGAAGGCCGACAAGCCCCGCGATAAGATCAACAAGAAGGTCCTGGCCGTATATGATCGCGTGGTCAAGCGCCGCGGCAATCCCAATGTCATCGCCGCCATCAACCGTACCCAGAAAGCCTGCCTGGTTTGCAACCGCACCCAGACGCCTCAACGCATAATCGAAATCAGCAAGAAAAACGCCTTGCTCACCTGCGAAAGCTGCGGCAGCATCCTGGTATGGAAAGAGGACATGGTCTGAACCGGGAGCGCCGCCGGCGTTCCGACGGTTTCCCGGATCGCGCCTGACCCGGGGTCAGTCTTCCGAAAACCGGGTCCAATCCGCTTAAGGCTTGGACTCCGCATTACCGGCCGCGCCAGCGGCCTTTTTCTTGCGCTCCGTCGCCAGCACCAATCCGCTGGCCAGGGCCTTGGCCGTCTGCACGGAAACCCGCACACTCATGTTCCGCAGCAAACCTTCCCGTTTCAATGGCGCCATGCGCCCGAAGTCGCTTTCCGGCGCCGAGAACAAGGCGGCTTCAGGAATCTCGGCGCTGATTAAACTGTCATACACGACCTTGCCGTCGGAGCCGTCCAGCACGCGCAGTCGCAAACCCTGGGTCCATTTTACCTTGATGTCCCAGAATTTCCACTTGGCGCGCTTGCTTTCCATGGCCATCGGTTCCAGGCTGCCGAAAGCGTAATATTGGGCCCCCAGGCCTAGGGAAAGCCTGGCCATATCCGCGGGACCCACAAGCGGCTCCCGCAGCACGCCTTTGGCGAATAGCAGGCCGATTTCCTCATCCGAATAGGAAAGCAAGGAGGTATCCGCCCCTAACTCCCAGCGGATGCGCTTGGCCATGCCTTCGCCGTAGCGGGGATCGGATTCCCTACTCAGGCCCAAAAAGGCCACGGCGGTCTTGGAATGCGCGTCCAGGGCCAGGAAGCCCAGTCCCAGGCAAATGGCCAAGGCGGTTTTCAGGATGGTTCTCATCCTTAGGATCATCGGCATCCGGAGCCGGAAACTTGAATGCAGGGCCTAGCGGAAGGAAAAACGGGAAAGGGGGGAATCCTGTAAGGTCCGGTCAGGGCTTGAGCCCGAATTTGCGGTGGATCTCTTCCATGGAAAAACGCACCACTATGGGCGCGCCGCTGGGAGACACATAAGGGTTCTGGGTGGCGAAAAGCCCGTCGATCAGGGCGGAAACCTGGGGGTAATCCAGGCGCTCACCCAACTTGACCGCCGTGACCCGGGAATAGACCTTGGCCAATCGCTGCTGGAAATCCTCGCTGCGGGCAGGCGTGGCGCCTCGTTCGGGCCGCAGCAGGCCGTCCACCAATTCATGCACCACGCGCCGCGCCTGATCCGGCTTGACTTCCATGGGCAGTCCGCGCAATTGGAAGGTGTTGCCTCCGAAGGATTCCAAATCGAAACCCAGCGCCTGCAAGCGATCGAGATGCTCCTCCAGGAACAGGGAATCACCGGGCGGGAATTCCAGGACTTCCGGGAAAAGCAATTGCTGGGAAGAGAACCGGCCGGGCTGGCGCAATTCCTCCAGCGCCTTCTCGTACATGATGCGTTCATGCGCGGCCTGTTGGTTGACCATCATCAGCCCGCTCTCGACGCCGAAGAGGACGAACCCATTGTGCAATTGCAGGTAGGGCACTTCCGGTGGCCGGGACTTGCCCCCGGCTTCCGCGGGGGGATCGTCGGCATCCGGAAAAAACCGCGATACGGGGGCCGGAGGCCGTCCGTCGGCCGGGAACAGGCGGATCTGATTTGACGAGGCGGGACGGCCCGGGCCCCCCAGTAACGGATCGGTTACCCCGGGGAACGGCTGGGCGTGGAACCCGCTTTCGCGGCCGAAACCGGGCTTTCCTTCATGAACCTCTTCCCCGCTTTCGGATCCCGCCGGAAACCGTTCCAGCGGGCGCTCTTCCGGGATGCCTTGCCGGGGCCCGGCGGGCGCATAGGCGAAGGGAGGCGGCATGCCGGAGCGATCGGTCGCGTCCAGCTCCAACGGCAGCGGCCCTTCCCCGGGAAAATAAGGCGCGCCGGCGCCGGGACCGTCCAGGTCAAGCACGGGGGCGTCCCCGGCTTTCCTGAGCGCGGTCTTGACCGCCTGGCTGATGGACCAGAAGATCTGGCTCTCGTTCAGGAAGCGCACTTCCTTCTTGGTGGGATGCACGTTGACGTCCACCTCTTCGGTGGGCATGGTCAGGAAGATCACCGCCATGGGAAAACGGCCGGGGGGCAGCACATCGTAGCTTTGCGAAAGGGCCCGGGAGATGAGACCGCTTTGGATGTTGCGGCGGTTGATGTAGAAGTATTGGTGCGTGGAGCGCAGGCGCGCCTGCTGCGGCGTGCAAACAAACCCCTCTACGTGGATGGAGAGGGGGCCGCCTTGCGTTCCGGATCCAGCGCCGGCCGCGTTGTCGGTCCATTCCACCGGTACCAAATCGTTGGTGATGTTGAAGCCGAGCACCTCGCCCACGCGATGCTTCAAGGTGCCCTCGGCCAGGGAGAGGATGTCCCGCCCCTTATCGGTCACGCGGAAAGCCGTGCCGGGATGGGCCAGGGCCACGCGGCTGAGCATATTGAGGATGCGGGAGGTCTCATTCTTTCCCGATCCCATGAATTTGCGCCGCGCGGGATTGTGCTGGAACAAGTTGCGTACCGTGACGGTGGTGCCGGTATTACGCGAGATTTCCCGGTTGCCGGTTTCCCGCGAGTCGGAAACGGTGATGGCGACGCCGGTGGGTTCGGAGGCATGCCGCGTTTCCAAGGTGAGCTCCGCCACCGCGGCCATGCTGCACAGGGCTTCCCCCCGGAAACCGTAGCTGGCCACGAATTGCAAATCCTCCACCGCGCGGATTTTGCTGGTGGTATGCGGGAGCCAGGCGATGGCGGCGTCCTCGCGCACCATGCCCTTGCCGTTGTCGCTCACCTTGATCAGATCCAGCCCGCCTTCTTCGATGGAAACGACGATCTTGGTCGCGCCCGCATCCAAGGCGTTCTCGACCAATTCCTTGACCACGTTGGCGGGCCTTTCGATCACCTCGCCAGCGGCGATCTTGTGGATGGTGGCCGGAGCGAGGCGGTTGATGATGGCTGCCGTTGGCATAAAACCCAGGGGATTAAGAGGAAATATCACCATTCAAAGTAGCATTCCCGCAAGCGGGGGAATTCTCACTCGGAAAAGGAAATATGCCGATTTCAAGCGGATTTCTCAACAAAATGCCAACATTGGCCGTTTCCATATAGTGCATATCAGTTTTATATGTTATATTCAGAATATGAAGGTGACGTCAAAAACCATGTATACGTTGCACTTCCTGACGGGCTTGGCCATCAAGAGCAAGGACTGGCCCTCCAAGCCCATCCATCTGCGGGAAATCGCCAAGGAATACAACATTCCTTTCAAGTTCCTGGAGCAAATCGCCATTCTCATGAAAAGCGTCGGACTGGTACGCGGGGCCCGCGGCAAGCTGGGCGGCTATCAGCTGGCCGAGCTTCCGGAAAACATCACGCTGTCGCGCGTGATCAAAGCCACGGAAGGCGAAATCCTTCCATGCGCCGAGATAGAAGGCGGCAACCGCATCGTCACCGAATTGCTGAATTTCCATTTCCAGGAAGGCCGCGATCTGGTCGACAAGAAAATGGAATCGGTCACATTGGCCCAGCTTGCCGAAAAAGCGAAACAGCAGTCCGAGCCCGTACCCATGTACTATCTGTAACGTTTCAAGAGAAATAGCATGAAGCCGCAAGAATCCTCTGTTCCAGCGTCCCATCCCGGCCAAGCGCCCGGAGGGGCCCTATCGTCCCAGTCGCCAAAAGGCGCCTTGGACGCCCCCACCGCCGCAGGTCCGGCCGCCCCCGGCAGCCTGGAAGCCATGGCCAAGGATCTTGATCGGGAATTCGCCTCCCTGAGCGCCGATGATCGCATCCGCAAAGCCTACGCGCTGTTCGGGAATGATCTCATCGCCACCACCTCTTTCGGGCGGGACGCCGGACTCCTGCTCCATCATCTGCATCGCCTGGACATCGACGTGCGCGTGTTCTTCATCGACACGTCCTTCCATTTCCCCGAAACGCTGGCCTATCGGGACACCCTGACCTCCGCATTCAACCTGGACCTGCGCGTGGCGCGTTCCTTCGAATCCGGCAATCGCCGTTATGCGGTGGTCACCGACAGCAACATGTCGATTTCGGATACCAAGGCCTGCTGCGCCATCAACAAGGTGGGCGTGCAGGCCGCCTTCCTGGGGCGCAGCGACGTGAAGGCGTTTCTGACGGGCTTGCGCCGCGATCAAAGCGATACCCGCTCCCACACCCCTTTCGTGCATGTCCAGAAGGGCAAGCTGAAAATCTGCCCTTTCGCGGACTGGCCCGCCGGCGACGTCGAACTCTATTTGCAAATCCGTGAAGTCCCGGAACATCCGCTGGCCAAAGAGGGCTACTCCAGCATCGGCTGCAGCCCCGCCACTTGCACCAGCAAGCCCTTGGATCCCAATGATCCCCGCTCGGGACGTTGGGTGGGCGACGCCAAGACCGAATGCGGTTTGCACCTGGACTATGAACCCTGAAGCCGGCTGAAGCATGGACAAAGGCATGAAGTATTTCCGCGACCTCACCGAAATGGTGGGCAACACCCCTTTGGTTAAGTTGAACAAGGTGGTCCCGCGTTCCGACGGCCTGTTCCTGGTGAAATTCGATCAGCGCAATCCGGGCGGATCCCTGAAGGATCGCATCGCCTTGAATATGATCCAGGAAGCGGAAAAGGCCGGCAAGCTGAAGCCGGGCATGACCATATTGGAGCCCACCAGCGGCAACACTGGCATCGCCTTGGCGTGGATCGCCGCGGTCAAGGGCTATAAATCGGTGCTGGTGATGCCCGAAGCCATGAGCCCCGAGCGCCGCAATCTGCTGCAGGCCTACGGCGCGGAACTGGTACTGACCCCCTCCCATCAGGGCATGGCGGGAGCGATCGAAAAGGCCAAGGAGATGATGCGCGCGCGCAAGGATTGCTTCATGCCCCAGCAATTCGACAACCCCGCCAATCCGGATGCCCATCGGCGCTGGACCGCGGAGGAGATCTGGGACGCGACCGCCGGCAAAGTGGACGTATTCCTGGCCGGAGTGGGTACCGGCGGTACCATCACCGGCGTGGGCGAAGTGCTCAAAGCGCGCAACCCGGCCGTACGTATCGTCGCCGTGGAACCGGCCGCTTCCGGGGTGCTCAGCGGAGGCAAACCGGGTTGGCATGAGATCCAGGGCATCGGAGCGGGCTTCATACCGAAGGTGCTGAACACCAAGATCTACGATGAGGTCATCAAGGTTACCAATGAGCAGGCGCTGGGAATGAGCCGGCGCCTGGCCCGCGAAGAAGGAATCCTGGCCGGCATCTCCACGGGGGCCAACGTAGCCGCGCTATTCGAAGTGGGCAAACGCCCCGAGTTTGCGGGCAAGACCCTGGTCACCCTGGCCTGCGATACGGGCGAAAGGTATTTGAGCACCTCCCTGTACGGAGGCTGAAGGCTAGCCCCATGGCAATCTTTTCGGAATCGCAGATGCGCCGATACATGCGCCACCTCATCCTCAACGAGGTGGGCTTCTCCGGACAGCGCAAGCTGCAGGCCGCCAAAGTGCTTTGCGTAGGCGCCGGAGGCCTGGGCTCCCCCACCCTGTATTACCTGGCGGCGGCGGGGATAGGCACCATCGGAATCGCCGAAGGCGACGTGGTCGACGATTCCAACCTGCAAAGGCAGATAATCCATTTCACAGCGGACGTGGGGCGGCCCAAGCTGCAATCGGCGCGCGAGAAAATCGCCCAGATCAATCCGGACGTGAAGGTGCAGGAACATCCCTTTTATCTGGACGCAGCCAATGCCGTAGCCATAATCTCTGGCTATGATTTCGTCATCGACGGCAGCGACAACTTCCCGACCAAGTTCCTGGTGAACGATGCCTGCGTGATCGCGGACAAGCCCTTTTCGCATGCGGGCATACTCCGCTTCGAAGGCCAGGCCATGACCGTGGTGCCGCGCAAAAGCCGCTGTTACCGATGCCTGTTCCGCGAACCCCCGCCTGAAGGGTCCGTTCCCAGTTGCGCGGAGGCGGGCATCCTGGGTGTGGTGGCCGGCACCTTGGGGACCATCCAGGCCACGGAGGCGGTGAAATTCATATTGGGCAAAGGCGATTTGCTCACCGATCGGCTGCTCATCTACGATGCCCTGTCCATGCGATTCCGGGAAAGCCGGGGAGAACGGGATCCCGAATGCGCGGTATGCGGGGACCATCCCACCATTCTCGCGCCCATCGATAACCGGATGCCGGCCTGTTCGGATCCGCTCTAGCCCGCTTACGCCAGCGCTTCCCTGATCTTCCCTTCCAGACCGGTCATCGTGAACGGTTTCAGGATGAAGGCCCGTCCCCCTTCGGCGACTTCCCGCTGGAAGGACTCATCGTGCACGCTGCCGGACATGAAGACCACGCGCACGAAGGGCATGAGGTTTTTAAGGGCGGCGGCGAGTTCCATGCCTCCCATGCCCGGCATCACCACGTCGGTCAGGAGCAGGTGAACGGGCTGAGCGGACATTTCCGCCAACGCCAGGGCTTCCTTGCCGCTGCGCGCTTCCAGCACCATGAATCCCTGCCGGCCGAGCAAATCGCGCACGATGGAGCGTATGTTATCATCGTCTTCCACGACCAGGACGGTTTTGGGAACTATGGAAGATGCCCGCAGCGCTTTCTTGATCTCCGTCTCCGCTTCCGGTTCCTCCTCCGTCAGAGGCAGGAAGAAAGAGAATGCGCTCCCCTTGTCCACTTCGGTTTCCACCAGCACGCAGCCGTTGTTCTGGGTGATGATACCGTAGACGGTGGATAATCCCAGCCCCGTCCCTTTGCCTTTGTCCTTGGTGGTGAAAAAGGGATCGAAGATATGCGGCAGGTTTTCGCGATCGATTCCCTGCCCCGAATCCGCCACCGAGACGCGCACATGCGGGCCTGCGTGGACGCGGCCGTAAGCGCCCGGGATCTCGCCCGAGAGTTCCACGTTCCCGGTGCTGATCACCAGGGCGCCTCCGCCGGGCATGGCATCGCGCGCATTGAGCACCAGGTTCATCAGTACGTGCTCCAATTGGACAGGGTCGATGCGCACGCATCCGGCCTCCGGATCCGTGCGGAACTCCAGTTCGATGTTCTCCTCCAGCAAATGCTTGAACATGCGTTCCATGGAACTGATGACGAAATTGGGATGGATGACCTTGGGCTGCGGAATCTCCTGGCGGCTGAAGGCCAGCAATTGCCGGATCAGGCCTGCGGCGCGGTCGCTGCCATTTAGGATCTCGCCGACTTCCTTGCGGCAGGGATGATCCGGTTCGAGACGGTATTGCATCAGCTCGCAATAACCCATGATGGCCGCCAGCAGATTGTTGAAATCGTGGGCTATGCCTCCGGCCAGGCGCCCCACCGCTTCCAGCTTCTGCGACTGGCGCAGCTGCTCCTCCTTGACGCGCAGGGAATCCTCGGCCCTTCTCGCCTCGGTGACATCGGAAGTGGTGCCGATCCATTTGTAGGGAACCCCGGCCACGTCCCACAGTGCCGTGCCGCGATCGGACCAGGTGCGGTACGATCCGTCCTTGCAGCGTATGCGGTATTCCCGTGAAAAGGCCGACCGCGACCGCAAATGGCTTTGGATGGCGGCGACCACGCTGGTGCGATCTTCCGGATGGATAAGCTTCTCGAATGCCTCCAGGGTGCGCGGAATCTCCCCAGGCGCATGCCCCAAGCGCTCGTCCACGCGGCCGTACCAATCCAGGCTTCCCTTGAGGATATCCCATTCGTAGATCAGATCATTGCCGCATTCCGCGGCCACGCGCAAGCGCTCTTCCGAGCGGCGCAAGGCTTCCTCTTCGCGTTTCCTCTCGGTAATGTCGACGAAGGTGCCCATGATGCTTTCCAGCTTGCCGTCCGGCGCCAGCAGGGGCGAGCCGTAAAGGATCATGCGCGTGCGATGGCCCCAACGCCCGATCACTTCCACTTCATAGCTCGAAGCCATTCCCTGCACGCGCTTGGAATGCTCCTTGGCCATGAGCGCCAGGCTTTCGGGAGTGAAGAAATCATGGTAGGTGGTTTGCGAAGCCAGCAAATCCCCCGGGGCGTCCAATTGCAGGATGGAGCTCATGGAGGGATTGATGTACATGGTGCGGCCGTCCATGCGGATATGCCAGATGCCCACCGGACTGCCGTCGGCCAAAGCCAGGTAGCGGTTTTCGCTGCGCTGCAATTCCAGCGCGGCATCGCGTTTGAAAACCTCGAATTCCGCGCGCATCTGCCGCAAGGATTCGGCGATACCGCGCGCTTCGTCCCCTTGCCCGGTCATTTCCCGCCGCATGCGCGACAGGCGCCGCGAACGTATTCCCCAGAGCCAGGCAAAAACGGCGTTTACGGTCAGGCTGCTGACGGCCAGGACCATCCAGAATCCCATGCTGTGAAAGCCTTTCTTGGCCCTAAGCCGGGCCCATAGGGCATTGTA
>JBDSWM010000314.1:0-11941 GCA_039926685.1 Fibrobacteria bacterium
CGGCCACCAAACGGGCCACTTCCTTGAGATCGGAAAGGCGGCCATTGGTGCAGGACCCTATAAAGACCACGTCCACGGGAATGCCGGCAATGGATTGGCCCACTTCCAGGGACATGTATTCCAAGGCTTCGCGGACAAGCGGGCGCTCATCGGCGGGGAAGGAGTCCACGGCGGGAATGGCTTGGGTTACGGACAACGACTGCGCCGGGGTGATGCCCCAGGTAACGAAAGGTTCCAAGGCCGATCCATCGATCTCGACCACATCATCGAATTGGGCGTCCGCGTCGGAGGCGATGCTTTTCCAATAGGCCAGGGCCTTGTCCCAGTCCGCGCTCTTGGGCGCGTATTGGCGGCCTTTGAGGTAAGCGAAGGTGGTTTCGTCCGGATTGACGTAGCCGATGCGGGCGCCGCCTTCGATGGACATGTTGCACAAAGTCATCCGTTCTTCCATGGAGAAGGCGGAGACTACGGGACCGGCGTATTCATAGGCGTAGCCCACGCCGCCGTTCACGCCCAGCTTATTGATGATGGCGAGAATGACGTCCTTGGCGTAGATGCCGGGACGTAACCTGCCGGTGACGTTGATGCGACGCACCTTGAGCTTGGACATGCTCATTGTCTGGGTGGCGAGGATGTCAGCCACCTGGCTGGTGCCGATGCCGAAAGCCAGCGACCCGAACGCGCCGTGGGTGGAAGTATGGCTATCCCCGCAAGCGATCGTCTGCCCGGGCTGGGTCAGCCCCATTTCCGGCCCGATGATATGCACCACGCCCTGGTTGCCGGAGCCTTCCCCGAAAAAGGTGATACCGTTGGATTTGGTGTTTTCCTCGATGGCGACCAGCATCTCTTCCGCCAGGGAATCCTTCAGCGGCCGTTGACGCTCGCGCGTTTCGGTGGGGATGATATGGTCCACGGTGGCGAAAGTGCGTTCCGGGTAGCGTACCTTCAGGCCGCGCTGTTTCAGCAAGGAGAAGGCCTGGGGCGAGGTCACCTCGTGGATGAGATGGAGCCCGATGAAAAGCTGGTACTGGCCCGAGGACATTTGGCCCACCGAATGTTTGTCGAAGACCTTGTGGTAGAGGTTTTTGCCCATGTTCACGTTTCCAATGGTTGATGGAGCTTTGCTTGCTCCGCGTATTCCCTAAGATAGCAAAATTCCGGGTATTCCGGCCGCCCCTCGACCCGCTGGGACCGGCCCGATAAGGCTCTCCGCGGCCTTTTCCGTGCCTTAGCTTCGCCTTAACCGGCCGGACTGAGCGCGGCCAGGATCATGGTCTCCAGCTCGTCCTCGGGCCGCAACCCTTGCAGCTTTTCCCGTATCCGGCCGTCCCTGCCGATTAGGAATGAGGTGGGAAGCGCGACTATGCCCCCGAACTGCTTCATCACGTCTTCATTGCCTATCAGGACCGGATAATTGATGCCGTAATTGCGCACTATCGCTTTGACTTTTTGGCCTTCGGGGTCATCCACGTTCACGGAAACCACCCGGAAGTTCCGATCGCGGAACTTCTCATGGAATTTCACCAGGGTCGGAACCTCCATCAGACAGGGTTGGCACCAAGTCGCCCAGAACACCAGCAAGGTCACGTCCTTGTCTTCCCCAGCCAAGGTGAAAGTCTCCCCGGAAAAGTTTTTAAGCGATAAAGTGGGGACCTTTCCCGATATGGCCCGCTTTTCCTGGCAGCCGGCGAGCAGTATGACCATGAAAATGGCCGAGAACGACGCATTTATACGGGAAATGGTAAAGAAGCGGTTAACCGGCTTTCGCAAATGGATTCCCGATGTGGATTAATTGGGTGGATGTGGACTACAATATACACAAAAAGCGTAAAAAAAGGCTTTTGAGGCAGGACGGTCTCCTCCTCTGAGAAAGGCGCAGCTTCTTTTGTCAGAAAAATTGGGTGAGATACTCCTGCGGGACGGCGTGGTCAACCAGGAGCAATTGCAGAACGCATTGCGGGGACAGGTGGAGAACGGCCTGAGCCTGGGCGAGAACCTCGTCGTCACGGGAGCCATCGCCTCAGTCGACGATATAGTCTGGCAATTGGCCGCGCAAATCAACACGCAGGTGGTGAACCTCAGCGAAATGGATTTGCCTGCGAGCATCGTTTCCCTCATCCCTGAGGAAATGGCGATCAAGTACGGCGTGATCCCGGTGCAAAAGGAAGAGCGCATCATCCACATCGTGATCGGCGATCCCAAGAACGTGTTCGTGGTCGACGCCATCAAATTCCTCACCGGATGCAATGTGCGCGTCTGGATGGCGCCGGAATCCCAGGTCAAGAAGGCCATCGATAAATACTACGTCACCTCCGTGACCACCACCGGGTTCGACGGCATTCTCCAGGATGTCGAAGACAGCAACCTGGAAATCGTGCAAGATAAAAGCGACGAAGAGGGCACCGCCGATTATAACCTGATGGAAGCGCCGTTGGTGCGCCTGGTGAACAAGGTGCTTATGGATGCCGTCAAGATCCGGGCCTCGGACATCCATATCGAAACCTATGAGAAGACCGTGCGCGTGCGATATCGCCTGGACGGCACGCTGATCGAACAGACCACCTTGCCTTACAAGCTGAAAGGCGCCATCGTCTCCCGCCTAAAAATCATGGCCAATCTGGACATCGCCGAGCGGCGGCTTCCGCAGGACGGGCGCATCAAGCTATCGTACGGGATCAAGAAGATCGATTTGCGCGTCAGCGTGCTTCCCACCATCTGGGGCGAGAAAGTGGTGATGCGTATCCTGGATCAGACCAACCTGAACCTGGACATGAGCAAGATGGGATTCTCCCCCAAGAGCCTCCAGGATTTCCAGGAAGCCTTGAATTCACCATTCGGGATGATCCTGGTGACCGGACCCACGGGCTCGGGCAAGTCGACCACCTTGTACTCCGCCTTATCCTCCGTGAATACGCCCGATACCAACATCATGACGGCCGAGGATCCCGTGGAATACAACCTGGAGGGGATCAACCAGGTCGCCGTGAACGGGGATATTGGACTTACCTTCGCCGCCGCGCTGAAATCCTTCCTGCGCCAGGATCCGGATATCATCATGGTGGGCGAAATCCGGGATTTGGAAACGGCCCAGATCGCGACCAAGGCCGCGCTTACGGGCCACTTGGTGCTGAGCACCCTGCATACCAACGACGCGCCCAGCACCATCACCCGTATGGCCGACATGGGCATCGAACCGTTCCTGATCGCCACATCCTTGCGCCTGGTGATCGCCCAACGCCTGGTCCGCAAGGTTTGCAAGGAATGCAAGATGGAGGATCATCCCAGCTCGGAAGAGTTGCGGTTGCTGGAAATCAGCGAACAAGAAGCCAAGGGGATTACCTTCTACAAAGGCGCCGGCTGCACCGTATGCGGAGGCACAGGGTACAAGGGACGCGTCGCCATCCATCAGGTACTGGCGGTCACGGATGCCATCCGCAAGCTGATCGTGGATCGCGCCACGCCGGATGAAATCGAGAAGGTGTCCATCGCAGAGGGGGTGCTCAATCTCCGTATGAACGCCCTGGAAAAGCTGAAAGCCGGGATAACCACTGCGCAAGAGGTGATCAAATCGACCAAAATATGATATTATCTATTTTGAGAAACTTGAGGTTCCCGCCGGAGCGGGCCTTTTTGACTTCATCCGGAGCAGGCCCATGGTAAGCATCCAGGAATTGTTGAGCAAAATGGTGGAGATGAGCGCCTCGGATCTCCATATCACTACCAGCAAGCCACCGCTGTTCCGCGTGCATGGCAATCTGCGCGCCATGATGACGGATCCGCTCAGCCCGGAAGACTGCCTGCGTCTCGCCTACGGCGTGATGAACGAGGGCCAGCGCAAGAGTTTTGAAAGCAAGAAAGAGTTCGACTTCTCTTTCGGCGTCGCCAATCTGGCGCGGTTCCGCGCCAATGTCTTTTTGCAACGCGGCTGCGTGTCCATGGCCATCCGCCTCATCCCTTACGAGATCCAGACATTGGAATCCCTGGGGCTGCCGCGCATCTTCGGCGAAATGATCGACAGGCCGTCCGGCCTGGTGCTGGTCACCGGCCCCACGGGGTCCGGAAAATCCACCACCTTGGCCGCCATGGTGGACAAGTTGAATTCGGAGCTCGAGGGCCATATCCTGACCGTGGAAGATCCCATTGAATTCGTGCATAAGCATAAGAAGTGCATAGTCAACCAACGCGAAGTGAAATCGGACACGGACACCTTCGCATCCGCCTTGCGGGTGGCCTTGCGGCAGGATCCGGACGTGGTCCTGATCGGCGAGATGCGCGATACGGAAACAATGGAGGCGGCCCTGTCGATCGCGGAAACGGGGCATTTGACCCTGGCCACCTTGCATACCAATTCGGCCGCGCAAACCATCAACCGCATCGTGGATGCCTTCCCGGCGGGCGAAAAATCGCAAATCCGAACCCAGCTCTCTTTCGTCCTCCAAGGCGTGATCAGCCAGGCTTTGCTCCCGAAAATCGGGGGCGGCCGCTGCCTGGCCTGGGAGGTGATGGTGATGACCACCGGCATCCGGGCCATGATCCGGGACGATAAGGTGCACCAAATCCAGAGTTCAATCGAAGCCGGGCAAAAGTTCGGTATGAATACCATGAATGCCAAGCTCGTGGAGCTGGTGCAGACGCGCAAGGTGGAGCGGACAGACGCACTGTCCCGTTCCCCGGATCCGGAACATTTCGAACGCCTGTTGGCGGGCAATTTCAAAAACTGAGGTCCCATGTCCAAGTGGCTATACAAAGGCAAAACCGCCCAAGGCAAAGAAGTGGGAGGGGAAGTCGAGGCCTCCAACAAGGCGGACGCGGAGATCCTGTTGCGCAAGAAGCGCATCCGGGCCAGCTCCATCAAACGCAAGCCCATGGATTTGAAGCTGAGCTTCGGCGGCACCGTGCCCCTGAAGGTGATGGCCCGCTTTACGCGGCAATTCTCGGCCATGACTTCGGCGGGCCTTCCCTTGATCCAATGCCTCGACATCCTTTCCGAACAAACCGAGCATGAGGTGTTGAAAGCAGCCATCATGCAGGTGGCCGCGGATATCCAAGGCGGCGGCACGCTGGCGGATTCGCTTTCCAAGCACAAGAAGATCTTTTCCGAGCTTTATTGCCAGATGATCGCCGCCGGCGAGGCAGGCGGCATTTTGGACACCATCTTGTTGCGCTTGGCCGAATACCAGGAAAAGGCGGATGCATTGCGCCGCAAGATCAAAGGCGCCATGACCTATCCCATCATCGTCGCCATCGTCGCCATGGCCGCCGTGGGGATTTTGATGATTTTCGTGGTCCCGATTTTCGCCAATATGTTCACGGAAGGGAACGCCAAGCTTCCTTTGCCCACGCGCATAGTCATGGGCATCAGCGACTTCATCCGCGGTTATGTCCTGGTCATCCTCGCGGGCATAGGACTGGCCCTGTTCTCCTTCTTCAGATATTACAAGACCGATAAAGGCCGGCTCAAGGTCGATCAAATCCTGTTGAAAACCCCGGTGGTGGGGGACTTGGAGCAGAAGTCCTGTATTTCCCGTTTCACCCGTACCTTGGGCACCTTGCTGAACTCCGGCGTATCCATCATCGATGCCCTGCAGGTGACCGCCAAGACTTCCGGCAACAAAGTCCTGGAAATCGGCATTTACAAGACCCTGGAAAGCATTTCGGGCGGGCAAACCATAGCCGATCCGCTCCGCGCCACGGGCGTTTTCCCTCCCATGGTGATCCAGATGATCGCCGTAGGCGAGCGCACGGGCGGACTTTCCGAGATGCTTATCAAGATCTCCGATTTCTATGACGACGAGGTAGACGCCGCGGTGGACGCTCTGACGTCCATGATCGAACCGCTGGTCATCGTGGTCCTGGGTTCCATCATCGGCGGCGTCCTGGTGGCTATGTACCTGCCCATGTTCGAAATGGCCGGAACCGTAGGATCGTAATCGGAACGCGCATGGCCGATGCCTCTCCCCGCGGTGGCGCCACTTCGCGGGAAAATGACGGAACCGGTTCCGAGCGCTATGGCGATGAAGTAACGCTTACCCAGGACAAGGGCCTGGATATCCTCGCGGTAGTGGCTTCCCGCATCGCCATGTTCGCCGTGCTGTTCTGGACGGCGAATACATTCGACAAGGAATCGATTGCTCGCGGCCTGGTCCTTATCTACGGGCTCTCCACCATTCTGTATTTGGCCACTTGGGTCATTTCCAACCGTTCCAGGCAAACCTCGCCGGTCGGATTTCTGCTCTTTTTCCAATTCCTGGTGGAAGTGCTGGTGGAAGGGGCCATTTTCTTCTCCAATGACGGCTACCTATCCGACTACGGGCTTCTTTTCATCCTCACGATCCTCAGCGCCGGTTTCTTTTTCCGGTACATGGGTTCTTTCCTTCTCGCCGCCTTGGCTGGACTGGTGCTGGGTTATGCGGGGCTTCTCCATCTCGGCATCCCGGATATTCTCGGGGTTGAATTGCCCCGCCTGCTGGTGGAGACGGTGCAGGTGCGTTTTTTTCTCTACACCACGCTTTTCTTCATGGTCGCCCTGCTTTCATCCCTTCTTTCCGGTCGGTTGTTGGCGGCCCGGAGGGAGTTGGAAGGGACCCAACGGGACAAAGAGCTGTACCAATTCAGCGCCGAATCGGTCATGAACGATTTGCAGACCGGTTTGCTTTTCTTCGATATGGAAGGCAGGCTGAAGCTCAAGAACAGGCCCAGCGAAGAGTGGCTTGGAAAGGCGCTGGAACCCGGCCAAGGGATGAAGGAGACGCTGCAGCCCTTACTGCGGAACGACCTCTTGGAGGATCTGGAGCAGCAACGGGAACTGTTCCCGTACACCGAAATAGAGGTGGAAACGGCTTTGGAAGTGCCCCTGCATATCCAGATAAAAACCCTGACCCGCGACGGCAGGTACTTCGGCTGTGTTTTCCTGCTGATCGATTTCACCCAGGAACGGAAAATGGCCCGCATCCTTCTCAGGTCCGAACGCATGGCCGCCCTCGGCGCCATGTCGGCGCGTATTGCCCACGAAATCCGCAATCCCCTCGCCAGCATCAGCGGATCCGCCCAGTTGCTCGGGGATGTCGTCCTCCAAGGGGAATCAGACCGGAAACTGATCAGCCTTATCGTCACGGAATCGGCGCGCCTGAACCGGATCCTCACGGGGATGCTGGACTATGCGAAGGACAAGGCTCCATCGGTCCGGGAGGTATCCATCGCGGAGATATTCAAAAAAATCCAATTCATGCTGGAAAAGGATCCATCCTTCCATAAGGATCTTGTAAAGATCGACCAATTTATAGAAAATGGGGATATCCGGTTTTTTAGCGATCCCGATATCATTATTCAGGTTCTATTGAATATCGTCCTGAACGCCGTCCAGGCTTTACGGGAAGGCAAGGGTATATTGGCCTTGGAGGCCGCTACGGAAGGCGAAAAAGTGATCCTGCGCGTGATTGACGATGGCAAAGGCATGGAAAAGGAAGAGGTTTCCCGGGCCTTTGAGCCATTCTTCACCAGCAAGTCCAGTGGCACCGGCCTGGGCCTGGCCACCTCATTGCATTATGTGCAAGCCTTGGAAGGAAATATTACTTTGAACTCAGTGTCAGGGACGGGCACCACGGTTATAATCAGTCTGCCCTTCAATCAGCGCGGAATCGGATCGAGGAAGAATGGACATTAAGTTGCATACCAGCGGCAAATGGCATGTGCTCGATATCAGCGGGCATATCAAGGGAAGCGAAGTGACCCATTTTCGGGCCGCCATCCAGAAATCGATCGCGGAACAGAAGCTGTTCCTGGTCGCGAATATGCAGGATGTCGGATTTATCGATAGTTCCGGGGTAGGCATGTTGATTACCTGCCATCAGGATTTGAAGGCGGCAGGGGGACAACTGGTGCTGATGCGGCTTTCCGATGACATTTATGATCTTTTCGAAATGACCTCCATTGATAGGCTGTTCGAAATCGTCGATAACGAAGAGGAATTGGCTTCCCGTTGAGCTTTTTGGGGTCCCGCCATACCGGGTTCAATCTTTTCCCGAAATAAGGCTTAAGTTCCACTCATCATCATCCGATAATAAGGAATAGAGGAAGATGGAATGAAAATCGACAGAATCTCCCAAATATTCGGCATGGACCTGCAGAAGGTCGCCAATGGAGGGAAAAGCCCGGACAAAACGGAAAAGCCCGCCAAGAGCGATTCCGTTACCTTGTCCAAGAAGGCCAAAGAACTGTCCTCCTCTTCTACAGAGGTCGTTGCCGGGCATATCCGCGCTTTGCCAGATGTCCGCGCCGACAAGGTCCAGGAGGCCAAGGAAAAAATCGCCTCCGGTTATTTCAATTCGCCCGATTTTGAAGAGAAGCTGGCGGATAGGCTTATGAAGGATTTCGGCTTCTAATCCCTGTGACGGTCTCCAGTACCGTCACTCGAAAATCATCTCGGCAAATAACCGGCATAAGCCGGTTTTTTATTTCCTTGCGCGCTTGGGATATTTTATAATCGCTCCGGCATGTCCAAAGTCTCCCTTCCATTTTTCCTGACGGCTTGCCTGATGGCGGAACTTCCCGGTTCGGAACCGCATGGCGAAAGCGCCGCCGAGGGCAAAAAGCCCGTCCCCGCCAAGGAAACCGCTGCAACGCCCGGAAAAGCCCCTGAATCCAATCCGCAACTCCGTCCCAAACCGGACTCCGCTTTTTCCAATGCCTTGGATTGGAACGATGGAGCCGCGGAAATCCTGGTTTACCAGGTTAAGCGCATTGGCAAGGCCGGCGAGTTTCTGGGCCAAGGCCGCTTGGTGACCGAGCGCATGCTGCTGCATGCGGACGGGCTGGCGGATCGCCGTGCATCCGGTAAGGACGACGTGGAAATCCTCAATGCCCTCCTTCTGAACTATGGGGACGATAACGGCGCGTCTTATTCCTTTCAGACCACTGTCAAGTTGGCGCGCCATGATGCCCTGCGCTTGCTCAAGCAAGATCAATCCCTGGCGGCCTGGCCGGGGACCTCATATCGAAGCCTGGATTGCCGGGTCACGCCTCCCCGCCTGAAATCCTTATCAAGCGGCGGGGAGGGGGAAAAGGATTCCGTGCTGACGCGCTGGCCCGTCTACACGGAGGCCATGCTCTTCACCTACTTACGCGCCATACCGTTACGCGCAGGTTACCGTGAGGAAGTCTGGTTCCAGGATTGGGCGGGAGAGGGAAGCTTCGTCGCGCGCCCCCAATTCGCTGCCATTTCCGTCCACTCCAAGACTACCAGCGTCCGCGAGCTGGATACCTGGTATGTCACCCTGGACCGGGACGACGGCCACCGATCCGAATTCTGGATCTCCGCCACGGGGCTGCACCCGGTTGTGTTGGCCATCTTAAGCGATCATTCGGAGTGGACTTTGCAGGGGATCTCCCGCAAAAAATACTGGGCCTGGTGAAATCGATTTCACCTTCCTTCACCTGATTTCACCCAGCTTCACGCGTTTGCACCCCGGTTCCCGGACCGATTACCTGCCTTTGCCCTGATTGCCCCTTAAAGGGGCATTCCCTCCGTTTTTCGGTCCGGAAATGGATTGGCACTCCCTTTGCAATCCATCCTTTCCGACCCGCCAAGGCAAAGGTCTGGTGCCCGGCGCAGCCCTTAGGGGTAGCGACGAGGTTACTAGAGGCCGAAGCGGGTTTTTGAACCGGGCCGGAAGCCCAGAAAGCATCCGGCCGAGAATTGACCAAGG
Source organism: Fibrobacteria bacterium (assembly GCA_039926685.1). GTDB lineage: Bacteria > Fibrobacterota > Fibrobacteria > UBA11236 > UBA11236 > Chersky-265. Next base: position 9,705 of record JBDSWM010000314.1, read on the forward strand.
AGTCACAGATGTCCGTTAAAGGAATCGAAATCACAGAAATCAACGTCCACCCGCTTCGCAACAAAAAGGCGGACAGCCCGCTCGAAGCGTTCGTCCGGGTCGTATTGAACGAGCAATTCGTGATCAATAGCATCAAGGTGGTGAAAGGGAAGTTCGGCTTGTTCGTTTCATTCCCGAGGGAATACAACAAGAAGGAGGGCAAAGGCTACAACTACTGCTTTCCCATCACCAAGTCCCTGCATGAATACATGTCGGAACGCATCCTGAGCGAATTCCGCTTGTCGGCCGCGGCCTAATCCATGGGCGGTCGGGAGAAAGGCGGGTCCGCTCGCTTTTCCTCTCCCGACCGCCCGCTTTCGCCCTATCGTATCCAGCCTGGACCAAGTCATCAGAAACCGGAAAAAAGAAATGCAACAGAAAATGGAAATCACGTCTATCCGGATCGAACCGGGTAGCCATAGCGCGGCGCAAATGATCGCCACCGCCGAAGTCGTGCTGAACGGCAGCCTTTCCCTACGGGGGATAAAAATACTGAAGGGGCGTTACGGCCTTTTTCTCGCCTTCCCGGGACTTAACTCCGGGACTCCTTATCGGGCCTTCGAAACCCTCTCCATGAGCTTCCGGAAAGAGCTGCAAACGGAAATCCTGAAGGCATACCAGCGCTTGTCAGCGGCTCAGGCCTCTCATCCGGGCAAGGTAGTATGCTCGCTTTGATCAATACCTGCGCCCTGGCCGGGATCGACGCCTATCGGATAACGGTGGAGGTCGATATCACGTCGGGTTTGCCGGGGTTTAACTTGGTAGGGTTGCCGGACTCGGCCGTGAAGGAGGCGCGCGAGCGGGTATTCGCGGCGCTCAAGAATTCCGGATTCGCCGTTCCCAGCAAACGGATCACGGTCAACCTCGCTCCCGGAGGGATCAAAAAGGAAGGCACGGCTTTCGATTTGCCACTGGCCTTGGGAATCCTGTTGGCCTCGGACCAGATTGAACCTGTGCCGGTGGAAGGCTTCCTGTTCCTGGGGGAGCTTTCCTTAGACGGCGGCATCCGCCCCGTGCGCGGCGCCCTTTCCGCGGCCATCTATGCCAAAAGCTCCGGATTGACCGGATTGGTGGTGCCTTCAGGGAACAGAGATGAAGCGGCCTTGGTGGACGGGGTGGGCGTGTTCGGGGCGGATAATCTGCTCGAGGTGCTGGATTTCCTGCGAACCCCCGTATTCCCGTCCCGAAGGCAAACCGCCTGGAACCGCCCAATCGAAGAGGAAAACTTGGACTTCTCGGATGTAAAAGGCCAAGCGCATGCGAAGCGCGCCCTGGAGGTAGCGGCGGCCGGCGCGCATAATTTCCTGTTGGTCGGCAGTCCGGGCTGCGGCAAAACCTTGTTGGCCAGGCGTCTGCCTTCCATTCTCCCGGCCCTGAGCCGGGAAGAAGCGCTGGAGACGACGCGCGTCTATAGCGTGGCCGGCATGATGAAGTCGGGGAAAAGCATTCCGCGCAGACGTCCGTTCCGTTCCCCACACCATTCCATCAGCTTGCAGGCCCTGATAGGCGGTGGGGGCTGGTCGCGTCCGGGCGAGATAAGTCTGGCCCATAACGGCGTACTGTTCCTGGACGAACTTCCTGAATTCCATCGCGACGCCATCGAGGCATTGCGGCAGCCATTGGAAGAGGGCACCGTCACCATTTCCAGATCAACCCAGTCCGTGAGCTATCCCAGCCGGAGCATGTTGGGCGTTGCCATGAATCCCTGTCCTTGCGGGTATCTGATGGATCGCAATCGCCGCTGCGTATGCCGCACGGAGGAGATCATGCGCTACCGCGCCCGCCTTTCCGGACCCTTGCTGGACCGAATCGATATGCATCTGGAGCTTCCCAGCCTGGAGTTCTCCCAATTGATAGAGACGCATACCGGCGAATCCTCGGCGGTCATCCGGGAGCGGGTAAGCTCGGCCCGGCGAATCCAGCGGGATCGTTTCCAACGGGAAGCGGCTACCGGGGTCGTGTGCAACGCGTTCATGACCGGGGAACAGATCAAACGGCATTGCGCTTTGGATGCGGGCTCCAAAAAGCTGATCCGCCAGGCTGTGACGACCTTAGGCCTTTCGGCGCGCGCCTTCGATCGAATCCTGAAAGTGGGGCGGACCATCGCTGATTTGGAGCCGAGTCCCTTGATCCGGGAACAACATGTGGCCGAGGCCGTGCATTATAGGAGCTTGGATCGGGAGATGTCGCCCTATCCG
>JBDSWM010000315.1:0-7870 GCA_039926685.1 Fibrobacteria bacterium
ACGTGAGCCGGAAACGCAATTGGAGTGGGTGCTGCTCGCGCTGGAAACGCCCGGCCCCGCCGCCAAAGCCTATGTGCGCAAAACGCTGCCGGCCCTGGATCCGGAAACGCGCAAGTTCATCGAGTCCATCCTTCCGCGGCCCATGCGCAATCTCGGCGTCGGCCCTGCCGGCCCGGCGGGTTTGGCCGCGATGCCGACTGCCGTGACCGCTCCCGCCGTGCCGGGCCAGAAGGCGCCGGCCCCCAAACCCGCGCATTAAGGGCCGCGCCAAGATGCGCTTTTCCAATCCCTCATCTTCCCTTTGCATCGCCTGACCTGGCTGGTAGGGTACTTGGAAGATCGATAGGTTTTCCAATTAGTGGAGAGTACGGGAAAGGTCAGGGAACCGCCTTATCCGCGCATTCTGCGGCATGGCGGGATTCCTCTTTAGGAAAGTCGTATTTTACCGGTATAATATCGTAAGGGCCGGGAGCGGCCACGTCATCCTGAAAGGCATCATGATTCAACCCAATCCCAAACTGTCCCCCTTCAGCGCGGTGAATGCCAACGTCAACCATGCTTCCGATCTGTTGGAGATAAAGCAGAACTACCGCCGCTTGCTCACCACCTGCTGGCGGGAAACCAAGGTTTCCCTGCCCATTACGGACGACAAGGGGGAACTGCGCGTCTATGAGGGTTATCGCGTGCAGCACAACGGTGTGCGGGGGCCTTACAAAGGGGGCGTGCGCTACCATCCGGAGGTGGATCTGGACGAGGTGAAGGCGCTGGCGTCCCTGATGACGTGGAAATGCGCCATAGTGAACATTCCTTTCGGAGGAGCCAAAGGCGGCATCTGCGTGGATCCCGCCAAACTTTCCGAACGCGAGATGCAAACCCTGACGCGCCGCTTCGTGCACAGCGTCAAGAACATGATAGGCCCCTACAAGGACATCATGGCCCCGGATATGGGAACGAATCCCAAGGTCATGGGCTGGATGATGGATGCGTACGGTTTGCTGCACGGGTATACGCCGGGAATCGTCACGGGCAAGCCGGTGGCGTTGGATGGTACCCCGGACAGGTTGGACGCCACGGGTCTGGGCGTGGCCATGATCACGCGGCGCGTGTTGGAGGACCGCAAGGAATTCCTGAGCGGCAAGACCGTGGTTGTGCAGGGTTTCGGCAATGTCGGAAGCTTCGCTGCCTTGCATCTGCACCGCATGAGCGCCAAGGTGATCGCCATCGGGGACGTTTCCGGAGTGGTGCATGACAAGGGCGGCATCGACGTGGAAAAGCTGATGGCCCATTTCGAGGCCAAGCACACCCTGGCCGGATTCCCGCAGGGCGAATTCGCCACCCGCGAGCAATTGGACATCATGGGCGTCGAATGCGATATCCTGGTGCCCGCGGCGCTGGGCCACGTGATCCATGCCGGCAACATGGAGAAGGTGAAGGCGCGTTACATCATCGAAGGCGCCAACGGGCCGCTGATGGCGGAGGCGGACGAATACCTGGGCGCCCGGGGGGTCATCATCGTTCCGGACATCCTGGCCAATGCCGGCGGCGTGGTGGGATCCTATTTCGAATGGGCCCAGAACATCCAGGTGCATCATTGGGAGCGCGCCCAGAGCAAGCTGGAGCTCGACAAGTTCATGTCCTCGGCGTTGCAAGGCGTTTCCGCCGCCGCGAAGAAATACGGGATCAACTACCGGGATGCCGCCTTCGTGGTCGGCGTTGATCGCGTTTACCAGGCCGCCGTGGCGCGGGGGCATTGAAAGGCCGGCGCCAGCGCGCCTGCCGCTGCGCGCTTTTCAGGGTATCAGGTAGAACACATGCAGTCCGAGCGTCACATAAGCCGTCTCGGACCGGTTCGGCAAATGGCCGGTCAGGTAACGCGTCAGTTCCAGGTTCAGATCCAAGCCTAACGGACTGTTGTCGAAAGGCATCCAATATTTCCCCAGATCCACGGTGCCGAACGGCTTAAGGCCGATCTGGTTCCCGCCGAAGTCATAGGCGAAATAGCCGCCCACGGAAAGGCCGACATACTCCGAGTTGCGGATGGGGTGCGTGTCCTCGTCGCTGAGCCAGAGCTTGCGGAAGCTGATATCGGTGATGGGCCGGTAGTCATAGCCGCGCTCCGCTTCCGCGAGGGCGAAGCGCACTTGCAATCCCACCTGCCAGGCTCCCGGCAAATCCCTGAAACAACCCAATTGCGGTTGCGTACCCAAATCGCTGCCGATGGCCACGGAGGCGCCCGCCGCAATGATGGTGGACAATTCGACGGGAGGCGGTTCGAGGCCATCGGAAAGCAGTTCGTCAGCGCGGGAAGGCGTCGCGGTGAAGATGGAAAGGAAAATGGAAAGGACCGGAAAAAGGAAGCGCCCCCGATGGGAGGCGCGCCAGCAGGGATTTTCGTGATTGGATTCAAGGCGCCGGGGCATTGCCGTCCAAGCTTTGCATGCCGCGGGCCCGCATGGCTTCGAGCAATTCCCGGTTCATCTTGCGCACGGCGTTCCAGCGATAGGCGAGCACTGTATAGCATTGCACCACATCCGCGCCCGCTTCCAGGAGGTCCAGGACCTTGGCCCCGTGATCGACTCCCCCGCAGGCGAATATCGTCATTTTGGGCAACTGACGGCGGATGTACTGTACCGCGGGCAAGGTGTTCTTATACAGGATGCGCCCTGACAGGCCGCCCTTAGCCCCGGCCGAAGTCACGGCTCCGATGTCCGCTTCCGGCGTATTCATCCGCAGGTAGCGGGCTTTGTCGCCCGGAAAGGTGTTGAAGAGCACCAGGCCCGTCGCTCCCGCGTCCGAGATGACGCGGAGGTTGCCGTCCAGGGCGCGGGCGCTGAGGTCCGGGGAGATTTTCACCAGCACGGCCTTCTTGGGCGCCAGAGTCTTGCGGGCTTCCATGATCTCGTGCAGGAGATCCGCCAGGAAGGCTTCCTGCGCGTCCATGCGGTTGTCCCCGGTATTGGGGCAGCTCACGTTCAATTCGATATAATCGGCGGCGCGATAGGCGCGGCGGAAGGTGGCCAGTACGTCCGCGATTTTCCTGTCCGCTTCTTCGATGCCGGGAGTGTCGGCGACGCTTATGCCCAGGGCCAGCTTGCGGCGATGGCAGGCTCCCAGAGCCTTGTCCACTTCGGTGGCGATCACCTCGATACCGGGATTGTTGAGGCCCATGGAATTGCTCATGGAGCGATCCAAGGGCAGCATGCGCATGCGCGGCCGGAAAGGGTTCCCCTCGCGGGAGCCGCTGGTGGCGGAACCCACCGAGACAGCGCCGAATCCGAGCGCGCTGAAACCGGCCAGGTGTTCGGCGAATTTGTTCCCGCCCGCGGCCAGCATGATGGGGCTCGCCAAAGTGAGCGGCATGCTGCGATCATGGAAACGGATGGTCTTCTCGAGATCGGAATGGGGCCGGCTGCGGGGAGGTATCACATCGGCTACCGCGGCCAGGGTTGCCAGCAGGTGATGCCGGGTCTCGGGGTTGCGGATCATGGCCTTGCCGGCATCCAGCATCACATCGCCCAGCCCGCGATGGTATTCGTGGTGGATCACTCCTTGGCCGCGTTGCTCTATTTTCAGGGTGTCGGACATGTTTCCCGTTGCGATATGGACGATTTCCCGGTACTTGAGACGATAACTATAAAGTAATAAACGGACCCGATGCAAGGCGGGCGGCGAGGAGATTGTCCGCTGGCGGGGCCCGGCGCATTTTGCTACCTTGCTTTCAGGTCCGTGCCGCGGTCCTATCGCCACTTTTCTCCATCGAACGGCATGTGTATGGCCAAAGTCGTCAAAACCTCCGAAACCCCCAATCCCCTGGCAATCCGGTTCCACCTGGATTGCAAGGTGATGGAATCCGGTTCCCGTTCCTATCCGGATGCGGAATCCGCCCAAGCCGATCGCACCGCCGCCAAGCTGTTCGAGCTGCCTCATGTCACGTCGGTCTTTTACGTCGGCACCACCGTCACCGTGAACAAGGATGAGGACGGCGACTGGAACGAGTTGATCACGCCTATCGCCGATATCCTGGAGGAAAGTGTCGCTCCCGCGGAAGCGCCCAAGGCGGCCGAAGATGATCCGGAATTCGACGCCCATGCGGCCGGAGCGCAGATCCAGCGGCCGGAGGATTTTTTCAAATTGAGCTTGGAAGACCAGGTTGTCCATCTCAACCGCATTTTCGACGAGATGGTGCGGCCGGGTCTGGCCGGAGACGGCGGCGGCCTGGAGTTGATGGGGATCGAAGGCACCACCGTGCGCATCCATTACGAAGGCGCTTGCGGCAGTTGCCCCAGCGCCACCTCCGGCACCTTGAGGTATATCGAGGGAGCCATCCAACGGAAGGCGCATCCCGAGCTTACCGTCGCGACGGATTAGCCGCTGCCCCTGAAGGAGCTCTAACGGGGCGCTCAGGCCTCTACGGCTCCCTTGGAATCTTTCCCCCTCTCCGCTTCGCTTCCCGACTCCGCCGCCAACGCCGCCGACTCCATCTTGGCCCGCCAGGAATCGAAGGCCGGGGCCAGCACGCCTTTGCGCTGTCCAGCCCACAACCTGCGGATCATCTCCCGGCCGAACTCGAGGCTGGGGCGGAATAGATCGGTGAAGAGGGGAAGCGCGAGCAGGAATCCCTGCAGATACGGGGAACGGGATCGCCCCGCCCATTGCCATGGGAAATGCCCCGACAGCCAACGGCCAAGCAAGATCAGATTGGACAACCGCAGCGCGTAGGCCCCGAATTGGTGCAGACCTTCGCGCGTGATCCATTCCCCCCATAGGTAGGCGCCGGGGGTATGGAAGAGATGCAGCCAAGCGAGGTAGAAGAAGAACGGCCAGGCCTGGAAGAGGATCCGGAACCGCTGGCCCACCAGCGCGGCGAGCAGGGCCAGCATGGGCGCCTGGACGCGAATATCCGGAAGCGCCATCAGGATGGCCAGCAGGGCGAGGCCGATAAGGAAGGGCGCGGTTTTCGCCGCGGGAGGGCCGGCAGGGGCCCAAGCGGCGGCGGATTCGTTTGAGTGCGCCTCTGGCCCCGCGCCCGGCCCTCGGAACCGGCGTAAAGGCGCGAACAGCCCCGCCAACTCCTTTTCGGAAAACAGGATCAGGCAGGCCACGGCGGTGCCGGATACCAGCGACCAGGCGAGGATTGGCCCTGTCTGGAAGTAGAACCCCGAGTGGCGGATCAAGGTGAGGTTGACCAAGGCCAATTGGGCCACGTTGAAACCCGTGGCCATCAGGATGCCGGCGCCCACCATCCCCAGCCAACCGCGGCGGTATGCCCATGCCAAAGGCGGCCCCAGGCCCAGGAAGGTGACGGCTCCCGAAGTGCTGCCGATGAGGAAGGTGGTTAGCGGTTGCCCGCCATACAGGATGGCGATGAGATTGCGGGCCAGGAAAAGCGCGAAGGCGGCACGCGGCCCGTATTGGAGCAGGAAAGGAAGGATCACAACATAGGAGAACCCCACCCGCATCCAGGGGAAAAGGGGGATCCTGGGCAACAGATTCTCCATGATCTGGAGGCTGGACGCGACTAGCAAAGCCAGGGCGAAGCCTTCCGGAGTAACTATCGGGTTACCTGGCGCGGAAGCGGCGGACGCGGTTCCGCGCGCTTCCGAATCCGGGATCGCCCCGCCGGCCGAAGGCTCAATAGGTGACGGCATCGGCCCCGTCGATGGATTTCCGCGCCGGTTCCCTTCCTCCCGCGCCGCCTTCCATGATCACCAACACTTGCGCCGGCATGCAGATGATCTCCGAATGGGCCCGCTTGATCCCGCCCGTACGCACGCAAACCTTGTTCCGGCAAGGCGAGGAAATGATCCTCGCGCTCCCCGCGCCAACTTCCAGGATTACGGGGCCGATGCGCGAAGGTATGGAGACCTCGCGCCGCTCCCCGTCGGTTTTGTACCAGCCGTAATGCTTGTTGCCGATGAACACTTGGATGGCGGCGCCGGCCTCGCCGCGGAAGGCGATGAACCCCCAAGCGGATGCGGCCAGCATCAACAGGAACACGACGGCATCCAGGGGACGGAGTGAAGGGTGAAACGAGGGTCTTCTGGAAAAGGAGCTATCCATACGGTTATGTCCGGAAGCCGGGACCGGCGCGTTACTCCCTTGGGCCGGGTGGATCCAGGCCCTCAGGGAACAATGTAACCCCTACTTCAACGCGCTGGTAGCGGGAGTACGCGCTGGGTGGCGGGAACCGCGGCCTGGATGGCCCTGCCGCGAACATCCACCCTGTCGGATCCCGCCAGTCCCGGCGTCAGGCGTACCTGCGGGGCGCGGATGCCGGTCGGGGTGGCCGTGGTGAACGTGCCGGTGGTATTGTAGGGCCTTTCGCCGCCTTTGGTGTCTACGGCTTCGATCTTGAAATTGTATTTGGTCGCGGCTTTCAGGCCGCTGATGGTGAAGGAGCCCTGGTTCCCGGAAGCAGTTTTGGTGGTGCAATTCGTGGTCGCCGCGGCAGGCGATACGGCATAGCAAAGGGTGCGCGTGCCGTAGTCGTATTTATCCCTGGAATAGTTGATCACGGCCGTGGTGGCGGTCACCGCGCCCACGGCGACGGTGAGGCTGGCGGCGCTGACGACATCGGGCTTCGCCAGGGCCGGATTGCGCGTCAATACCAACATGGGAAGAGAGAAGGCGAACGCGGAAAAAAGCATGCGGTATCTCATGATGTGCTCCTTGGAAAGAATCGATTTGTTTACCATTGCCGTCCTGCCTGGAAGGCGAAATACCCCGCCATGAATACCATCAGGTATCCCATGACTTTCTTGATGTACACCATCCACATGCCGGACTTGGGCAGGCGGGTGAGAAAGGACGAAAACGTGCCCAGCAGGATGAGGATGGAGCCCATCCCCAGCGCGAAGGAGAAAAGGAAAAGCGGCCCCATCACCAGATTGTGCGTGGAGCCCACCCATGTCAGGATGGCGGCCAAGGGAGGCGCCGTGCAAGGGGACGCCACCAGCCCGAAGGTGAGCCCGTAGGCGAAGTTCCCCAGCAGGCCTTGCTTATGCTTGGCGCCGGCGCCGGCGCTCATGAAATTGAGGTTCACCGTGAACACGTCGAACATATTGAGCGCCAAAGCCATGATGACGACGCTGACCCCGATCAAGACCCAGGGGTTGGAGCTGAGGGATCCGAACAACGAGCCCGTCAAGGCGGCGGCCAAGCCCAAGGCGGCATAGGTGGTGGCGATGCCGGTGACATAGGTCAAGGCCAGCAGGAAGGCGCGCAGCTTGGATTCGGCCTGGCGGCTGCCCAGGATGCTGATGGTCACGGGGATCAATGGATAGATGCAAGGCGTGAAGCTGGAGGCCACCCCGGCCAGAAAGCATAGGAACAGGACTCCGAAGGAACCGGTGGAAAGGGCCGCTGACAAATCTGTGTGCATCATTTGGAGGCCTTTTCCACTGCGGCCGCCAAAGCGTCTTCCTGCCCCGGATCATAACCGGGCATGGCCGTTTTCAAGGCGCCGGATTTGTCGAAGATGTACAGCGAGGGAATGCCGCTGAACCCGAAGGATTTCCCGAGGGAATTCTCCTTGTCGAGCAGCACCAGGTAATTGATGCCCAGCCTTTTCGCGGCCTTGCTGATTTTTTCCGCCGATCCCTTGTCGACGCTGATGCCGATGATGGTCAACCCTTTGCCCTTGTACTTGTCGTTCAATTCGGCGAGCTTGGGAATGGTCTCCTTGCATGCGGCGCACCAGGTGGCCCAGAAATCAACCAGCAAGGCCTGACCCTTGAACTGCGAGCTGCTCCAATCCTTGCCGTCGATGTCCTTGAGCGTGAACGCCGGAAGCTGGGCCGGCCCGGGTTGGGCGGCCGCGGCCTTCGCGGGCGAGGGCATGCTTACCCAACCAGTGAGCAGAACCATGGCC
>JBDSWM010000316.1:0-6665 GCA_039926685.1 Fibrobacteria bacterium
GAATCTGGGCGGCGGGCAATTCGCCCGGGGCAAAAGCTTCGATGGCTTCTGCCCCCTGGGCCCGTGGATCGTCACCGCCGAGGAAGTGCCGGATCCCAACGCCTTATGGATCCGCACCTATGTGAACGGGGCCTTGATGCAAGACCAAGGCACGGCCGACATGATTTTCGATGTGCCGGCCCTGATCGAATCGCTGAGTTCCACCATGACCTTGCGCCCCGGCGCGGTCATCCTCACCGGCACCCCGGCCGGGGTGGGCTTCGCGCGCAATCCGCCGGTGTGGCTGAGGCCGGGCGATCATGTGCGCGTCAACATTGAAGGCATAGGCTCCCTGGAGAATCCCGTCTCCGCGGCCTGAGTCTTGCGGCGGAGAACGGTAGGCGGAAAGCGGAAGGGAGTTCGGAAAAGGGTTATGTTCATTTTGCACGAATCGATTTGGTGGTTGATTGCCACGGGCGCGGTCGGGCTGTACCTGGGCTATCTCAAGGGCATGGCCCGCTGGGGCCTTTTGCTGGGGCTGATCTTCGGCCCCATCGGCTTGGCCATCATGCTGTTCCTGCCGGTTAAGGAAGGGCGTGCCTCGAGGGGATTCCGCGACCAGGGGGGATTCCGGGACTCGGGCGTCTTCCGCCAGGCCGGCGCTGATCCGCAAGCCTCGGGCGCAACCGCTGGGCCCGCCTGTCCGCGCTGTGGCAAAGGCGTGGGGCGAGGGAACAAGGCTTGCCCGCATTGCGGCAATGTGCTGATTCCCATCCGCTATAGCGTCAGCGAAACTTCCGGTTCCTGATTACTAGCCCTAACCCTTTCCTGCTTCCCTCGACCCCTGCCATTACGTTTATTCCATTCCAGGACGTTTATTCCATTGCAGGAGGAAAACATAATGGAACATATCATCGCGGAAAGCTCTTTGGACGCGCCTTTGAGTCTGGCGGAGGAAAAGCGGACCTCCAAAGCCATCGACGAGGCCCTGCTCAAGAGCGGAAGCTATTGGCTGCGTTCTTTCGTCTCCCGGGACCGCATGCGCATCATCGCGGAATTCGAAGGCGGGGACGTAACGGCGGTGGAAGCGGCCTATCGGGAAGCCGGGTTGGATCTGAATCGCGTCTGGCTGGCGCAGGTGCAAACGCTGGAATCCGTGAAAGCCGATTGACGCCTCATATCAGGGCATGGCGCGCGGGTGCCATCCCATGATGATCAGCATGGCCAGGAAGCCGGCCACGTAGGCGGGCACGATATACCAACCTTCTTTGATCCAATTGCGCACCGATCGCATGGCGGGGAATTCCCCCGACAAGGCCACGCCGGACGAGGATCCGAACCAGAGCAAGGATCCGCCGAAGCCCACGGAATAGGCCAGCAAACCCCAATCGTATCCGCCCTGATCCAAGGCCAGCTTGGTGAGGGGGATATTGTCGAAGAAAGCGGAGACGAATCCCAGCGCCAAGGTTCCGGGCCAGGACGCGGCTGGCAATTTTTCCACCGGCATCAGGGAGGCGATCAAGACCAGGGCGCAAAGAAACAAGGCGCCGCGGGCGGCTTCCGGCAGGACTTTCCAGGGCGGCTTGACGAACGGGAACCATAGCAGCAGCGTCGCCCAGACGCCCAATGCGGGAAACCCCAGCCATACGTTGGCTGCCACGGCCCCGGCCAGCATGCTGGCCACCGCCAGAACGCGCGGCCAGTCCGTCTTTACCGCCCCTTCGGGATCCGCCATGATTCGTTGATGGCGATGCTGCGCCAGCGAAGCCGGTATGCCCAGGCACAATAAGGCCGTGGCGGAACCGATATAGGCGTGCACCACCTGCCAGGCCGGCACCCCGGCTATCCATAGCATGGTGGTGGTGGTGTCCCCCAGCACGCTGCCCGCGCCGCCGGCATTGCTGGCGGCCACGATGGAGGCCAGATAAGCCAGATGGACGCGGCCCCGGAACACGGAAAGCGCCACCGTGCCTCCGATGAGAGCTGCGGCGATATTGTCCAGGAACGAGGACAGGGCGAAGACGAGAAAGAGCAGCACCAAGGGGCCCTTCCAATCGTCCGGCAAGATGCGGGGCGCGAGCTTGGGCAGGCGCGAGTCCTGGAAAAGGCGGGCGAGCACGGCGAAACCCGTCAAAAGGCCGAAGAGATTGGCCAGCAATCCGCTTTCTTCCCGCATGTGCGCGCCCAGGTGGAAATTAGGATCGAAGGCTGCTTTGTAGGCCAGTACCGCCGCCAGGCCGGATAGCGCTATCCATAGCGTATGCCGGTGGAACATGGCTATGCCCGCAAGCACTAAGGCAAAGAGGATGAATTCGGAAGGGATTACCATTGCGCTCGCGCCGAAAAATCGGCATGACGAAAGATAGTGGATTTCCGCCTCGCGGAGCACCGCGCCATCGAAGTCCGGTTAGGCCGTCAGAAGGCCTTCCCGGGAAGACCGCATTGGAACGGATGGGCCGGATTTGGGCCGGAGCAGCGGGATTTCCATGGCGGCAGGGTGCAAGGCGCCCAAAGTCACCGGGTTGGCGGCGAGCATGCCCATCACGTTCTCGCTGGCCAGGTTTTCCTGAACGGAAGTGAAGCGATGGCGGGAAAGCAATTTATCCAGCTTCCATTCCGTGGTATCCAGGTTCACGTAATGCTGGAAGGATTCCAAAGCGCCTACCGGGATGCGCTGCTGGGCCGTGTCCAATTCCCAGGGGTGCAAGTAAACCATGGCGGGGCGGCCCAGGGCATTCTGCCTGGCGATGTAGTAATCCGTGACGGCATGCGGATAGAGGCGCAGATAGCCGCCGCCGGCTATGGGCCAGGCCTTGCCGCCGATTTGGGCCACGGAGAGCGGGATTTCCTTGATGGTCGACGCGTTACCCAACTCGACGATATGCGGCATGCGATTGGGATAGGACGGGATTCCGTAGCGCTTGCGTTTGACCGGGAAAATGCTGGAATCGTATTCGATGCCGTGGCGTGCCAGGATTTCCAAAGCCCACATCGTGGGTTCAACGATGCTGAAGTTGGAGGCGCGATGCCCGATGATCTTCTGGCTGGTGTATCGGGCCAAAGTGTTCAGCGACCGGTCCAGATCCCGCTCGAATTCAAGCGGGGTCATATCCGTCACTTTTTCGTGGAAGTAGCCGTGGGTGCCGATTTCATGGCCGGCGATGTCGATCATTCGGACTACTTCCGGGAATTTATCCGCGACCCAGCCCAGAACGAAGAAGGTCGCCTTGGCATCGTGCGTGGCGAGCAGATTCAGGATACGGTGGACATTGGACACCACGCGCGTGGGCGACGCGTCCCAGGCGGAGCGGGGAATGTGCAGATTATGCGCATGGAACCAGCATTCCACGTCGACGGTGAAGAAGTTGGCCGGTTGCGCCGCCGTTCTCCTTGCCGTTTCCCGGTTTTTCAAATCCCTTTCGATAGCCCCTTTCAAATCCAGGCGGCCCTTGGCCAGCACCATGGTCGGCTTGAGCTGGCCGCGATGGCGCACCATGGCCATGCGCGCGTTGCCGACATGCGCCGAGGCCATTTCCGCCAAGGCGGGCAGACGGGCCGATTCGGTGAGCGGACCGCGCTTGATGAGATAACGCAGGGTGTTGAACAATACCCAGAATTCCATGCGGATCCAGGAGGTGAAACTGGCCATAGAGGCGCGATAAATCAGGTCGAAATGGGTTTTCCGTATCACGCTTTCCAGCGAGTCGTCATAACCCAGCACGATTTGCGAGATGCCGGTGATGCCGGGTTTCATATGGCGGGTGCGTTCACGGTAGTCAGGGATCTCCTCAAAGTAACGCACGGTGAAATGCGGGCGCTCCGGGCGGGGTCCGATGAAGCTCATTTCCCCTTTCAGCACGTTCCAGAATTGGGGCAATTCATCCAAATGGCTCGAGCGCAGGAAGCGGCCAAAGCGGGTGACGCGCGGATCATGGCCCTTGACGCAAAGCTGCGGACCGTGCTTTTCGGCGTCGGCGCGCATGGTGCGGAACTTGCAGATGGTGAAAGGCTTGCCGCCCACGTCCGTGGCGCGGCGCGAATCCTCGCGGCGGCCGCCGCCACGCTTATCCAGGCCTACGCGGGACTGCTTATATAATGCGGGTCCCGGGGATTCCAATTTGATGAGGAGGAAAAGGATGGGATAAGCAATCAGGAAGGCTGCGGTCCCGACCAGGCCCACCGCTATGTCCAGTGCCCTCTTGAGCGCCGATACTGCCGTGCTTGGTTTCATTTCACAATCCCCTTCGCGCCGATGGCCCATTTTGCCTTTGTGGCCGCCATCACCGTCTTCGAATGATAAACATCATTATTTTCGGGTGCAGATCCAGTGATGATGCTCACACATTTTCGGGAAAAACGGGCGACTTTGCTACAAACTGATAGTTGCTCGTTCCGGAATCGCCTCAGGTCCATTCAATCCTTCTTTCAAAGCCGTTACGCCGCCATTCCTACCGGAGAGATTCCGAGGGGGATCGGCATCGCGTTTGGTCCGCTTTAGACTTCTTTAAGAAAGCAGGGGGTAACCATTACGCGACACTAATAAATATAACACCACAGGTTGGGATGGTTGAATAAAACACCGGGTGGGATGGTTCCGAAAGCGCTGTCGGAAAATGTTCTCTCAGGCGATTTAGTGAAGAACCGGACTTTGACGTAAGGTCACGATGTCTTCAACAGAACGGCCAGAGCGGGCAAATCTCTTTGGCCTTTACGAAAGCCGCTTCGCGGATCAGCAAAGGACCGGGAAGCGAGGCGCGGGGATTGGCGATGCCGCGGGCCGTTTCCACCATCTTGGCCACCAAAAGGGAAAGGTTGGCGTCGGCCTCTTCGAAATCATGATCTGACAGGCGCTTTTCCCTGACCATGTTATGCGTGCCGGCGCGCACGAAATCCCGGACGACGGTGGCGCAAGGGACGGAATATTCCATGCCCGCTTCGCGGGCCAGATAGCGTGCGGTCACCCACAGCCGCTCTTCCATTTTCAAGTTCATAATCGATTGCTAGCTTTCGGATTGTCGCTTCGGAAGCAAAAGTAATAAAGCGAGGCTGTACTGGGAAATGGGATGTTGGGGAAATGGGTGCGGGGCTCGGTCTTGATTTTAGGGCTGACCTGGTTGGCGGGAGCGGATGAGGGCTTGTGGAGCGTGGGATTGCGCACCCAGGGCTACTATGACTTCGAACCGGGCAATGATTGGATGAGCGGACCGGAAATCGGGTATTCCAATTTCAATATTTGCGCCCATCGGCTCCAATTCCGCGCCGCCTACCTTACCA
This sequence comes from Fibrobacteria bacterium, assembly GCA_039926685.1. GTDB lineage: Bacteria > Fibrobacterota > Fibrobacteria > UBA11236 > UBA11236 > Chersky-265. The sequence continues at coordinate 5,254 of JBDSWM010000316.1, forward strand.
GCCGCTTGGAACAGGCCTTCCGCCCCAATATCCTGCGGCAGGACTATTTCCTGCTATCCCCTACTTGGCATTTCAGCCGCAACGGTTTTTTCGATCCCATCGCCCAAGCGGACCTGGGTTATACGCGATTCGATACGGAATTCAAATGGGCCGAAGATCTGGACAACAGCAGTTGGATAGCCGCCTTGCAGGTGGGATTCGCGCTCAACCTGAGCCAGGGGGCGTACGGGTTGTATTACCATTTCGGGTATAATTTCATCACTCCCGAATCCGGCAATGTCTATCCCGGCGTGTTCGGTCTGGGATTGTGGGTGATGCTATGAAGAAAATCCCCTTCTTGGGCTTGCTCGGCGACTCGCGGAATCGTTGGACCGCGGCCGCCTTTATCGCATTGTTCACCGTTGTCGGATGCGAAATCAACGCTACGGAATGCGACCGGGAGTGCCAGGACGGTTTCTGGATGGATAGCGGTCTCAGAGAGGATCCCTGCGGCGATACCGCCAATACCACTTGCCTGGTTTCGCGGCGTTTCCCCGCTCCCACCGACTCGGACAAGGCGAACAAGCATGTCATCATCGCCGTGCACGGGTTCACCGCCAGCACCTACGAGTGGCAGGAGTTCAAAACCTTCGCCGAAGGCGATACCGCCAACGGCCATGGCAGGATGCTGATTTCCCTGGTGCTCCTGGGAGGCCATGGCGTCAATCTCGACGCCTTCCAAGGCAGCGATTGGGGGGATTGGGGCGCCCCCATCATGGCGGAGTTCGATTCCCTCAAGAGCCGGGGCTACAAGAACATCAGCTTCGCCTGCGCCTCCACGGGCTGCGCCCTGCTCATGCAGTATATCCAGCAAGGCTTGCTGGATACCGGCCTCGCCCCCAAAGGGATTTACATGATCGATCCCATCGTAACGCCTTCCTCCAAGCTTTTGTCCCTGGTGAACCTGGTGGGCCCGATATTGGGCAACAGCCCCAATCCCGGCACGGATACCGAAAATGTCCACTGGTACGTGAACCGTCCCCATGAGGATTTGCAACAGCTTTACGAGCTGACCAACCGCATCAAGAACGAATTGGAAACCGGTTTCGACCTGCCCAAGAAAACCGAATGCAAGGTATACAAATCGAAGCATGATAACAGCTCGGATCCCATCGGGGCCTTGCTCATTTACAAAGGCATGCGCATGTGGGACGGAAGCCACATTGAAGCGGAACTCTACGATTCCCGCTTGCATGTCATGACGCGCCTGGCGGGGAGGGATACGGCCAGCGTTTCCCGGGCCGACACCACCCTGCAGCTGGCCATCTTTTCCGAAATACTCAAGAAGGAAGACCAGAAAGCCCCGAAAGCCACGGCTCCATGAGGATAGGTTATTTAAATTTTACCCTACTTGAACAAGGAGTCCGTCCATG
>JBDSWM010000317.1:0-6190 GCA_039926685.1 Fibrobacteria bacterium
GGCAGTGTCCAGATTTTCATAAGCGTTCCCGGCGCGGATTCGCTTATCACCACCTTCATCGCCCAGGTGGGCTCAGGCGGGAACCGGGTGCATTCCGTTTCCGTGCGCGATTTAAGCGTGACGATGGGCAAGTACGCGGCTCCGGATATCGCTTGGGAGCCGACCGACCCGAGCTCCACGGAGTTCTCCCTGACCAGCGATAAGCCCGGAATTGCCCGCATCGTGGGCCAGAGGATCCACGGTGAGGCCCCGGGCACGGCAAGCATCACCCTGGTGAGCCTGGACGGCGGCCATCAAGCGGTTTTCACGGCCACGGTGGCGAATGCTCCCGTCTCCGTATACGCGAAATCCGTCTTCGCCGAGGACATGTACCTCGTCTACGGCGCGGCCGCGGAGACGCCCAAATTGCAATGGTCGCCCGCGTCCGTGACGGACAAGGACTATAGGCTGATCTCGACCGACAGCAACGTGGCCTCCGTCCGGGAGAGGATCAAGATCTATCCCAAGGGGATCGGCGCCGCACGCGTCTACGTGATCGGCCTGGATGGAAGCGGCGTCAGCGCGGACTTCGGCGTTTCCGTGGCGGCGGAAGCCGTGCCCGTCACCGGCATCCGCGCCGGGCCGATCAGCCTGGTTTCCGGCGCGGATCCCGCCCCGCCCGTCCTGACTTGGGTGCCCGCCGGGGCGACCAACCGCAAGTATACCCTGGCGTCGGGCGATACCGTCGTGGCCCAGGCGCGCAACGGGCTGATCAAGCCGATCTCGATGGGCATCGCCCAATTCGTGGTGACCACGGATGACGGCGCGTTCAAGGACACCTTCTCGGTCACCATAGGCCGTCCGGATACTTCCGTGCATGTCGATTCGGTGCGTGTCGCGGACCTTTCCGTTCCCTTGGGCACGGATAAAAAGCCCGCCATCATTTGGTTTCCCGCCGACGCCGGCGATCAGAACTACGCCCTGGCCAGCCTGGATTCCAACGTGGCCAAGGCCAACGGAAGCTCGGTGCACCCCGTTGCCGTCGGCAGCGCAGATTTCCGGCTCACCACCGCGGACGGCCGACGCACGGCCGTCTTCAAGGTTTCCGTGTACCAGCCGGAAATCCCGGTGCAGGCGATCAGTGCGGATACCCTCTACCTGGTTGTCGATGATCAGCAGGATCCCAAGCTGACCTGGTCGCCCTCCAATGCGACCAACCGCAAGTACACCTTGCAATCGCTGGATGCCAAAACCAATATCGTGAACGGGGTCTCGGTGCATGCCCAGGCCGTGGGAAACTCGAAGGTCCAGGTGACTTCCGCGGACGGGCCCGTCTCCATCTTTCCGGTCGTCATATCGGCGAAAACGGTGAAACTGGTTTCCCTGGGTTGCACTTCCTTCAGCATAAACCTGGGAGACGCGCCCAGGGTTCCGGCCATGGTGTACAATCCGCCCAGCGCCACCGACAAAAGCGTGACTTTCAGTACTGCCGCGGGCGGGGCCATCAGCATCAACCCGCAAAACCAGGTGGTGGCCATATCGGCGGGCAAAGCGCGGCTTACCGCCGTTTCCGGCGAGAACCCCGGCATCGCGGCCTCTTGCAGCGTCACCGTGGCCGCGCTGGTGAAATCCGTGCAAGCCAAGGATGACACCTTGCGGCTGGGGGCGGGAGAAAAGGACGCGACGCCGGGCCTTACCTGGGATCCGCCCGATGCCACCGATAAATCCTTCTCCCTGTACTCCAACGATACCGACATCGTCAAGATAAATGGCAAGAACTATAAAGCGGTGGGCGAGGGCAGAACCACCGTGGTGGTGAAGGCCATGGACGGGTCGGGAAAGGCGGATACCTTCAGCGTCTGGGTACAGATCCCGGTCACGGGCATCACCGCCCTAAACCATGCCATGAAGACGACGGATTCGGTTTCCGTCGCGCCGTCGGTCAGCATCGCGCCGGCCAATGCCACGGAAAGGAACTGGTACCTGGTTTACACTTATCCCAATGCCTCGCCCGCGCCCAACGCGGTGATCAAGATAGTGAGCGGATGGCAATTGCTGCCCGTGGGCCCGGGCCAGGCGAGCCTGACGGCCATAGCCGTCGACAATCCCGCCATCAGGGACACATTCGTAGTTACGGTCACGCGACCCGTCACCGGGATCACGGCCTCGCCGGTCGGCATCAAACTGGGGGAAGCGGACAAGGATGCTATCATCACCTTCGCCCCTGCCGACGCCTCCGATAAAACCTACCTGCTGACCAGCGCGTCCCCGGCCGTGGCCTCGGTGGTGATGAACAAAATCCATGCGGTAGCCGCGGGAACCGCCGTCTTCACGGGCACCAGCACCGACGGGAGCAAAACGGCCGTCTTCCAGGTCTCCGTCACCGTTCCGGTCGTCTCCATCACGGCCACGGACCTGAATATGAAGATGGGAGACCCGGCCCGCGAGCCCGCCATCACCTGGAATCCCGCCGGAGCCAGCAACAAAGGCTACACCATGGTTTCGTCCCATCCCCTGGTGGTTTCCATCAACGCTTCCAACAAGCTGCAAGCGGCATCGGCCGGAACCGCCGTCATCACGGTCACCACCGCGGACGGAAGCAAAACGGCCACCTTCACGGTCACGGTGGGCCAGCCCGTCGTCTCGATTTCGGTCGCCGAAATGACCATCAAGAAGCAGGACGGCAACCAGGATCCGGTCATCACCTGGAATCCAGCTGGGGCGACGAACAAGGCTTATACGCTGGCGGGCGGCAGCGCCTTGATCGCCACCGTGGTCGGCAACCGGATCCATCCCGTAGGCGATGGCACCACCACCTTTACCGTCACCTCGACGGATGGCGGCAAGATGGCATCCTTCTCCGTGACGGTGTATACCGCCGTGGTAGGCCTGGATTCCCGCCCCATCAGCATGCAGTTCGATGACCCTGATGTGGAACCCGATTTGATCTGGACCCCGGCCGATGCCACCAATCAGGGCTATATCATGACTAGTCAGGATTCCAACGTCGCCTCCATCACCAGCGATGGCTTGAAGATTCGGGCGCGAGGATTCGGCACAACCACCATCACCGTCCGATCCGCGGAAGACGAATCAATCAAGGACATTTTCACCGTGCAGGTCAACTTGTTCGGTCCTTGATTCCCGGTCGGACGGTTTCCCGCACTTCTTAAAAAAGTAAAAACGGAAAAACGGAAAAACGAAAAGGCCGGCTTTTTGAGCCGGCCTTCCCTTTACTGATTCCGCCTAAGACGGGTTCCGCTATTTCGTGTTGGCGATGCGCTGGGCGAGATCCTTGTAATCGCTCATATACCGTTCGGCCACGGCCGCCACATTGGCCGCAGTGTATCCGAACTTCTCGTCGAGCACCTTGAACGGGGCCGAGGCGCCGAACCGTTCCATGCCGAACACCTTGCCCAACGGTCCGACCAGGCCTTGCAAGGCCGCCGGCAATCCCGCCGTCCAACCCAAGGTGGGTATCGCGAGCGGAAGCACGCTCTCGCGGTATTGGGGCGCCTGTTCCCGGAACAGGCCTTCCGAAATGGCCGAAACCACCTGAACCTTAAGCCCTTTTTCCTTGGCCAGCTTTTCCGCCCCTTCCAGCAGCAAGGACACTTCCGAACCATTGGCGACCAGCACCAGATCCGGGCGGCCTCCGGCTTCGCGCACGATATAAGCGCCTTTGGAAGCGCCCAGCAAGGCGTCCTGATAGCGGGTGGATCCGCTTTTGGCGGGAGTATCGTTCACGGGCTGGCGGGTGAGGATGAGACCGACGGGAGTCTTGGCTTCCAGGGCCATCTTCCAGGCCACGGTGGTTTCCGCTCCGTCACAAGGCCGCAGGATCAATGTGCTGCGATGGCCTTCCAGATTGGCCATCTTCTCCAGCAGGCGGATTTGCGCCTCCTGCTCGATGGGCTGATGGGTGGGGCCATCCTCGCCGACGCGGAAGGCGTCATGGGTCCAGATGTAGATGGTATGCGCGCCCATGATAGCGGCCAGGCGGATGGCGGGCTTCTGGAAATCGGAGAAGGCGAAGAAGGTGCCGCCCGCGATATAGCAGCCGCCATGCAAGGCGATGCCGTTCATGATGCCGGCCATGGTCAACTCGGCCACGCCGGATTGCAGGAAGGAACCGGAGAAATCGTCCTTGGTGAAGATCTTGGTCTTCTTCAGGAAACCCTCGGTATAATCGCTATCGGCCAAATCCGCCGAGGTCACGATGATGTTCTCCAGCTTGTCGGCCAGGTAGGCCAGCACGTTCTTCGAGGCGGCGCGCGTGGCGTCGTTGGCCTTCTGCTCGATGGAGGCGAAATCCAGGGGAGGCAGTTCGCCGCTGAAGAATTGGCGGAATTTCTTGGCGAGATCGGGATTGCCCTTTTCCCAGGAGGCTTGCTTGGCCTTGGCTTCCGCCGCGCCCTTGGATTTCTGCTCCAGCACGGTTTCCATGGCCGCCTTCACGTCCGGGAACAGGACGAACGGGTTGGCCGGATCGCCGCCCAGGACCTCGATGGTCTTTTCGAAGCTGGCGCCCGATTTGGAAAGAGGCACGCCGTGCAATTTCGGGGAACCTTCGAAAGGGGTGCCGTCGGCCTTGACCGCGCCTTTGCCCATGACGGTCTTGCCGACGATGAGGGTGGGCTTGGATTTCTCCGCCCAGGCCCGCTGCAACGCTGCGCGCATCTGGTCGAAGTCGTGGCCGTTCACGGTCTCCACGCGCCAGCCCCAGGACTCGTATTTCATGGCGGTGTTCTCGCTCATGGTGTCCTTGGTCATATGGGAAAGCTGCACGTCGTTGGAATCGTAGAACATGATGAGATCGGACATGCCCAGATGCCCGGCCAGGCGGCCCACGCCCTGGGAAACTTCCTCTTCCACGCCGCCATCGGTGATGTAGGCGACGGTCTTATGCTCCATCCAGTCGCCGAAGCGCGCGCGCAGGAAGCGTTCGGCGATAGCGGCGCCCAGTCCCATCACGTGTCCCTGGCCCAAAGGACCGGAGGTATTCTCCACGCCGCGCTGCACGTCGTGTTCGGGATGACCCGGAGTGGGGCTGCCCCATTGGCGGAAGTTCTTCAAATCGTCCATGTTGTAGTTGCCCAAGGTGGACAGGGTCGAATAGAGCATGGAAGAGAGATGGCCCGCATCCAGGAAGAAACGATCGCGGTTGACCCAATGCATGTCCTTGGGATCGAAACGGAGGAATTCGGCGTACAACAAGGCCATGAAATCGGCGCCGCCCATGGATCCGCCGGGATGGCCGGATTTGGCTTGTTCCGGCATGGCGGCGGACAGGATGCGGATATTGTCGGCGATTCTCTTCAGTTTGGCGTTTTCCAAGATACTGGCTCCTTTAATCTTATGTTTTGGGGAAAAAGGTAATAAATTCAGGGGTACGGATGCATTTTGAAACCGTCCGAAAATATCCGAAACGAATCCAAAATAGAGGTTTGCCGGCGGGGACGGCTATTTTATAATGCCTACCATGAAGTCTTCGCAAACCACGCTCCGTCCCATAAACCCGTTCACGACGGAACCAGTCGGGGAATATCCCATCCAGGATTTCGCGGCTTTGCAGGCCGCCGTGGCCAAGGCCCGCAAGGCGGCGCAGGCATGGCGGCAGGTGGATGTAGCCCAAAGGGTGGAATGGGTCCGCTTCGGTCTGCAATACTTCGAGGCCAACCGGGCCGCCATCGCCCGTGACGTCACCTTGCAGATGGGCAAGCCCCTGCGCCAATCCGAGAACGAAGTGAAAGGGTTCCTGGAAAGGGCCACTTGGCTCGCCGACGCCGCGGAAGAGGCGCTGGCTCCCGAGCTTTTGCCGGAAAAGGCCGGGTTCCGGAGGCGCATCGAGCATGTCCCGCTCGGGGTGGTGCTCATCATCGCTCCCTGGAACTATCCGCTTTTGACCGCGATCAACGGCGTGGCCACGGCCTTGTTGGCCGGCAACGCAGTCATCCTGAAGCACAGCAGCCTGACGCCGGCCGTGGGCGAGCATTTCGCCCGCGCCTTCGGACCGATGGGATCGGCCGAACCCGGGCCTTCGGCATCCGGAGGGTCGGGCGGAACCATCGATGGCGTCCTGCAATCCGTCCTGGCCGGGCATGAGGATTTGGGTAGGATGATCAGGGAGTGCGATATCGATCATGTCATCTTCACCGGATCGGTGGAAGGCGGCCGCAGCGTGCAACAGAACGCCGCGGTCCGGACCGGC
>JBDSWM010000318.1:0-6140 GCA_039926685.1 Fibrobacteria bacterium
GGCCTCCTTGAGCACCGCTTCCAGCTTTTCCGTTTCCAAACCCAGGTCCAAAGCCGCCTGCATGGATGCGACCCAGTGCACCGGCGAGGTGAGCTGGCGGAGCAACAAGGCGCGGATGGACTCGGGGTCCGTCACGGGCTTGGCTTCCACGTTGCTGATCAAGGGAACCTTGGGCGCCGCGATGGCGATGCCGGCCAGGCCCGCCTTGAGGCCGGGCACCGCAAACTCCATCAGAGGGGAATGGAAAGCTCCGCTCACCGCCAGCATGACGACCTTCTTGGCGCCCGCCGCTTCGGCGAGCTTGGCGGCAGCCTGAACGCCCGCCACGGATCCGGAGATCACGATTTGCGAGGGGCTATTGTAATTGGCGGCAACGACGATGCCGGCAGCACTGGCCTCCTTGAGCACCGCTTCCAGCTTTTCCGTTTCCAAACCCAGGATGGCTGCCATGGAGCCGGGGCTTTTGTCCCCGGCTTGGGCCATCAACTGGCCCCGGAGACGAACCGTCGCCAGCCCGTCCGCGAAGCTGAATGCGCCTACGGCGCATAGGGCGGAATATTCGCCCAGGGAATGCCCGGACACGTAATCGTAAGCGATGCCAGCTTGCTTCACCGCTTCCATCGCCATCATCGAAACCGTGAAAATGGCCGGCTGGGTTATATCCGTGCGCGTCAGCCGGTCTTCCGGGCCGTTGAAGAGGATATCCCCCAAATCGAAACCGAGAACGGAGTTGGCCTGCTCCAGCAAAGCTTTGGCGGGTGCCAAGGATGCGACGAGCGATTTGCCCATGCCCACGTATTGCGAGCCCTGGCCGGGGAATAGAAGGATGCGTTTGGACATGGTCTGGACTCTGTGGTTGATTTTAGGGGTTAGGGTTTTGTTTCCAGGGCAGCCTTCACCGCATCGCTACCAGCGCATCAGATTGCAGCCCCAGCTCATTCCGCCGCCTACGGCCGCCAGCGCTACGAGCATGCCCGGCTTCAGGCGGCCCTGGGACTCCGCTTCATGGAGCGCCAAAGGGATGGAAGCGGAGGAGGTGTTCCCGAACCGATCGACGTTGATGACGACCTTTTCAGGAGGCAGCCCGAGTTTTTCCGCGATGGCGCCGATGATGCGCACATTGGCCTGGTGCATCACAAGCAGATCCAGATCCTGCACCGCGAAACCGCCCTTGGCCACCGTGGACCGCACTATATTCGTGATTTCCGTAACGGCAGCCTTGAAAACCTGCTTGCCGTCCATGAACATGCCGCGGCCGCCGTCCCCGGGATTATTCAAGTACAGCACCTCGGATTGGGTGCCGTCGCTTTTCAGCTGCGACAGCAATATCCCGCGTTCCTTCGGTCCGGCGCTGAACACCACAGCCCCGGCCGCATCCCCGAACAAAATGCAGGTATTGCGGTCGGTCCAATCAAGAACTGGGGTGATGATCTCCGAGCCGATGACCAGGATATGCTTGCATTGTCCCGCATCGATCAGCAGGGCGGCCATGTTGGCGGCGAAAACGAAACCGGCGCAAGCCGCGGTGACGTCGAAGGCGAAAGCGTTGGAAGCGCCGATCTTGGCCTGGATGAAGCAGGCAGTGGCCGGGAATTGCCGGTCGGGGTTGATGTTGGCGCAGATGATTCCGTCGATGTCCTGGGCCGCCAATCCGGCCCTGGCCAGGGCCGCGTTGGCCGCGAAGGCCCCGAAATCGGAGGCTTTCAAGGGGGAATCCTTCGGGATCACATGCCGCTGCTTGATGCCGGTGCGTGTGGTGATCCACTCGTCCGTGGTATCCACCAGCTTCTCGAGGTCGGAGTTGGTGAGCACCGTTTCGGGGTAGTATACCCCGATGCCGCGGATGACCGCGCCCATCAGGCCACCTGGTTGAGCTTGGCGGCTATCTTCTCGGAAACCTGGTTGGAAGCCAACCGATATGCCAGATCCAATCCGTTCTTGATCACCTTGGCGTTGGCGCGCCCATGGGTGATGAGCCCGGTTCCCTTCAGCCCGAGCAGCATGGCGCCGCCGCGGTTGGCATAGTCCCAGTCCTGATGGAATTGCCGACCCTGAGGACTGTCGATTTTGCCGAAGGTTTTCACATGGTATTCGTAGAAGCCTTCCATCAGCTTGAGCACCACGTTCCCGGTATAGCCGCCGGTCACGATGACGTCCACTTCGCCCAGCATGATATCGCGGCCTTCCACGTTGCCTATGAAATTGATGGGGGCCTGCTTCAGCAGCTGATGCGCTTCCTGCAGCACTTCCGTGCCCTTCTTTTCCTCTTCTCCCATGTTCAGCAAACCGACCTTGGGATTGGCGATGCCGAGCATGGTTTCCGCATAGATGCTGCCGCAAATGCCGAAATGGACCAAGGTGGGGGCCTTTTCATCGACATTGGCGCCGCAATCGAGCAAGGTGACATTGCGCCCGAAGGAGGGCACGTCGCAAGCGATGGCCGGACGCGGCATATTGCCAACACGTCCCAATACCATCAGGCAGGCGGCCATCATGGCGCCGGAATTGCCCGCGCTGATGCTGGCTTGCACCTTGCCGGCCTTCTGAAGGCCGACGCATGCCATCAGGCCCGAGTTCTGCTTGGTTTTGAGCACCGAAGTCGGGGTATCGTCCATGGTGACGATGTCCGGCGCATGGAAGATTTCCAAACCTTCCCCGGAATAGCCCAAGGATGACAGGGTGGATTTCACCACGTCTTCGGGACCGGTCAGGACGATTCCGTATTTTCCCCGGCTTTCCTTGGCGGCCAGGACGGCGCCTTCCACTATAGCCTGGGGGGCGTGATCGCCACCCATGGCATCTAGGGCCACCTTAATCATGCTGCCTGAGCCTACTCAGCCGGTTGGCGGACTTCCGCCCCAGCGTAGTATCCGCAATTGGAGCAGACCCGATGGGAGATTTTGATCTGTCCGCAATGCGAGCATTTCGTGGTTGAAGGGGCCTTCAGCTTGTAATGCGTCTTGCGCTTATCGCGCCGGGCCGTTGAGGTTTTTCGTTTAGGTACTGCCATGTTCGACTCCAGTCAGAATTTCAATCAAGATCCCTTGGGCGGTTCGGACTCCGGCTTTTTCAGCGCTTGGAGCTTCTCCCACCGGGGATCCACTTTTTCCTTATCCCTGCGTACCGCCTCAGCCTTGAAAGCCTGGCGGTTGCATTGGATGCAACGGTCCTTCTCATCCAGGGAAGGCAGCGGATTCAGGTTGTAGTTGAGGATGATCTGCTCGGCGATCGGATGTTCCAGGGGTATATCCTGGATATCCGGCCCGACCTTGACCATGTATTCCTCGACCCCCAGCCCTTCGTCTTCCTGCCACTCCAATCCCTGCGAATCTTTTTTCTCGACCAACAGTCGTAGCTTGACCACGAACACGCCGGTAAGCTTATCCAGGCAACGCCCGCAATCCAAGGTGATCGAACCCCGAACCGAAAGATCCATCAAATGATGGGTCAGGGTGGGAACGGACTTGACCTTGGCGGTCAGCTCACCGCTGCAACCAAGTTCCACCAATTCGGGGAGGGCGTCACTTTGGCCTTGGAGCGTGAACTCTTTCGACTCATTGCCTGTTGAACTTAGAGAAAGTACCAAAACGGGGTTTAAATTAGGAAAATGGGCGGATTTCCGTCAATTGATGAATGCGTCTTTCGTGTATATTTGGAGGGCGAAAAAGGGGTTAAAACCGCCTTCCAAGCACACAAATGGCAAACCCTATGCTTTTTCCCCACATTTTGATTTTTTTAGGCGCAGCCAACTCCATCTATGCTTACCTCAATTTTAAGCTTTTGAAAGGCCTGGATGTGCTCGCCGCGGCCCGACCGAAGCCGGGAGCGGGCACCTTACCCAGTGTATCCGTGCTCATCGCCGCGCGGAATGAAGCCGGCCGCATCCGTAAATGCCTGGAATGCCTTAGCGCCCAGGATTACGACCGGGGCAAATTGCAAATCGTAATCGTGGACGATCGCTCCGATGATGGCACCGCGGAAATTCTCAAGGAATACGCGAAAACCTGGCCGGGCCGATTCGAAGCTGTATCCCTCACCGAGACCGCACCGGGTTTCAGCCCCAAGAAATACGCCCTGGGCCAGGGAATGCTCCGGGCCACAGGGGAAATCATCGTGACTACGGATGCCGATTGCATCATGTCCCCGGCCTGGATTTCCACCCTGGTTTCCGAATATGGCGATGATACCGGCCTGGTGCTGGGACTGACCACTTATTATAAAGTGGAGGAAAAAACCGCCTTCGCGGGTGTACAGGCCCTGGATTTCCTATCCCACGGGGTGGTGGCGGCCGCTCTCATCGGCCTGCGCTTTCCCGTCCATGGCAACGCCAACAACATTTCCTATCGGCGCAGCGTTTACGACCAATCGGCCGGCTTCGCCACCGATATAGTCAGCGGCGACGATGATTTCCTCATCCAAGCCATCCATAAGCTGGGCAAATGGCGCATACGCTATTCCATCCAGCCGGAAAGCCAGGTCAAAACGGAGCCTCCCTTGAGCCTGGGCCAGTTTTGGGAACAACGCAAGCGGTGGGCGAGCAAGACCAGTTTATACCAGCCTAAGCAAACCGCTTTTCTGGCGGGCATCTTCGCATACTATTCCGCCATCCCCTTGTGCCTTTTGGCGGGGATGTTCCATCGCGGCTACCTGGAGTTGGGAGCATGCAGTTGGGCCGTCAAGATGGCTACCGATTGGATGGTGATGCGGAAAGGCGCGCACGTATTCGGCAAATCGGAATTGCTGCGCCATTTCCCGGCCACGAGCCTGATCCATATTCCCTTGATCATCGCGGCGGTGGTGGCGGGCAGCTTCGGCGGATTCACCTGGAAAGGGCAGAAGCATAAGCGAAGGGTGGCGAGCGATAAGGGAAATGGAAAAGTTCCGCGCTAAGAAAGGTTCCGCGCCTCCGTCGGGATCAAAGTTTCATTGGACCACGATGGAAGCCCGAATGGTCCCTTTGCCAAGCAACCCAAGCTTGCGCGCGGCAGCGGGCGACAAGTCCAGGATCCGGTCCTTGGCGTACGGTCCTCGATCGTTGACCACAACCGTCACGCTTTTTCCGGTAGCGAGGTTGGTCACTTCCAACCTGGTTCCGAAGGGAAGGGTACGATGGGCCGCGGTCATGCCGTTCTTATCGAACCTTTGCCCGCTGGCGGTCCGCCGGCCATGGAATTTATCCGCGTAATAGGACACCATGCCTTCTTCGGAATACCCGGCTTCCTGAGCGCGGGTGGCCTCCGGATATTGCCCCGTCTCCCTGTCATAGCCCCGCCTTTCCAGACGGGACGCCCCGCCCGAATGGATGGCGCATGCGCCCAGGCACAACGCGGTTAGGGTCAAGGCCCCAGTACCTATCCGTTTAAGGTCAATACTGATCAACGTTCTCGTACCCGTTGTCGATTTCTTCTTTGGGCTTGTCTTCCGGTTGATAGCCGGAAGTATCCGGCGGAGCCGCGGGAGCGGGCGGGGTTGCGGTTTCGACTTCGACAGGTCGGGTATTACCTTCGTGCTTGTTTTCGGGGGGAACGGCGGGCGCGCCCTCCGATCCTTTGGAAGGAAGGATGGCGGGAGCAGCGGGAACAAAGGGAACTGCAGGTGCAGAGGGTGTACCAGGAGTACCGGGAGCAACGGGGCCGATAGCGGGAGTCGCATTGGAGGCAGGCGCCGCGGGCGCGCTGTTTTTCGGTCTCGGCTTGAGGCCCGCGGCAGCGAGTTTGGTTTCCGCGGCGACCCCGAAAGGCGTGCCGGCATACCGTTCCCGCAGGGTTTGGAACGCGCTGATGGCCGAGTCCAGGCTGCCGGCGACTTTCTCTTCCCCATGCGCGTTCTCTTCGTACAGCACCGCGATATCGAACTGGGCCTTTGCCGCCTCACGAGTATCGGGGAACTCGGTCACAACTCTTCGATAGGCGGGAATCACGGCGGTGAAAAGATCACCGCCGCCGAAACGCGCCGTTTCCGCCTCCAGGAAAAGCTTATGGGCAAGATCTTCCTGGGTTTGCACCGTGGGTTTAAGCCCCAGGTTCCGCTCGGCCTGCTTGGCGTATTCCGTGTTGGGGTATTTATCCAAAACGTAGCGGTACAGGGAATCGCTCATGGGCTTGGATTGCTTGAACTCCTCCTGGATGAACGCGCGCGCA
>JBDSWM010000319.1:0-5304 GCA_039926685.1 Fibrobacteria bacterium
GACGCTTGTTCCAAGGATATGGAAAAATGGTTCGATCCCACCCAATCCGTATCCTCCTCGTGCGGCAACCTTTTTTTCAAGAATGTGGGGCAAGCCGGCAAGCCCGTATGGAAATTGCTCGACTCCCTGTTCTTCCCCATGGATTCCATGAGCCGCCAGCGCACATGGGAAGTTCCCGGCGTGGATACGCTCGCCGACGATTTCGCCTATTGCATGGAAGTCAACACGGCGCTGACCTATCGCGGCGGGGAAACCCTGAAGTTCAGCGGCGACGATGATCTGTGGGTCTATCTCGACAACAAACTAATCGTGGATCAGGGCGGCGTGCATACGGCCCGTTTCACGCAAACGGATTTGGACACGCTCGCCTTCCTGAAAACCAAGTCCGGTAAGACATTGGATCTGGATATTTACTTTTGCAGCCGCCAGCCCGCCACGGCGGTGTTCGGGATGGAAGCGAGCGCCGAATTGAAACCCGTGGGCATCAAAAGCCTGCAGATAGTGGACAGCCTGGGGGCGAACGTGGCTTCCAAGGACATCATCACCGGCAAGACGCGGCTATGCGCCCGGCCCTATTTCCAGGAACCGGGGGCGGAGCAATGCGGCAATTACAAGATCCCGCCGGATTTGACATTCCTGTCCGCGGATTGGGACTTGAACGGCCAGACCCTTTCCATGGTCGGAGGCCAGGCCTGCCTGGATTTGGATCCATCCCAATTCGCCAACAATACCCGCATCAATATCACCGCTAAGGCGGAAGACCATAGCAGCCGGATTTCCCTGACCCTGGTCCGGCTGGCGCGGCCGCAAAGCGGCACCCTGTCCGGAAACGGACGCGCGGAGCGGGTGACGGTGAAACTGGATTCCGCCGCCGGTCCGGCTCCGGAAGGCTTGGAAATGCGTTTCGATTTTGCGGGGGTGAACCGCTATGCCTGGGCGCATCCCGACAGCGCGGACGCTTGGACGCTGCGGGGCGCGCTGGGATTCGACAATACCGGTCCCTTCGGGTTTACCGGCTTCGCGCCCGTGCCCGCTTCAACGCGGCAAACCGTCTATACGCGTATATCCGCACTGAGCGTTAATTTGCGCGATGGCGTCACTCCTGTGCTTACCGGTGCGCGTTTGCATTGGGGCAAAGGGAACGGCCAACCACCCTACCTGGAAATCCGGACTTCGGAGCCCATGGCGCTGATGGGCGACTCGCTGGCGATGAATCTGGCTTGGAAGAACCGGGAGGGAGATCTCCCCGCCCTTGCCGGCCCCAAGGGCGGCCGCCTCCAGCCCGATCAGTACGCCTTCTCCCTGTCGGAGGCCGCGGTCAGGCAATTGCATCCCGGCGACAGCGTTTCGCTTTCGCCCTTGGCCATGGACGAGGAAGGCAACCGGGCTCAACCGCATTTCCTGGCGGTCCTTTTTCCCGATAATGCGGCAGCGACGGTGGGGCCGTTGCGCCTGCGGGAGAACCCCGTGCATGGCGCGGCCTTTCTCCCCACCGCCCCGGTACAGGCTTTGATTCCCGTTTCCGCATCCGGGCAGCCCTTGGGCAATCTCGAATCGGAAAGGAATTGGGCGGCCGCGCGCGGCCCTGTACTGGAGATCCCGGCCCGCGTGCCCATAACCCGCATTCGCTTGAGCTTCCATGACCATCTGGGCGCATTCGTAAATGCCGTCGAGCGTGGATTCACGGATCAGGACTGGGAATCCATCCGGGCCGCCAGTCCCGGCGATACCACCTGGGTCCGCCTGATGTGGTACCCGGTGGCGCGGAACGGGGCGCGGCTGGGTACGGGGGCTTATATCGTGGAAGGCCGCATTTGGACCAAGGACGGGGCCTTGGTCACGGGCCCCGATGGGGACAAGATCCCGATCAAAGGGGAATCCATTCCCGTGCGGCCGCGGCTATTCGGCTATCTCCGGGATTGAGCGGTTCCCGGCGGTTTCCCGCCGCCGGTTTATTCTATCCAGAGTATATCCGCCTCGGACCAATCCGAAGGGATATATTCCATGCCGGCGGCCAGCGAGTCTTGGGCGGTATAAATCTTTGCATCCGACGATACGGCCTTCACATCGTACTTTCCCCGGGCCAAGCGCGCGAAGCTGAAGGTTCCGTCTTCGGCAATCTTTGCGGCGTAAGGCGAACCGGGTATGAATACGGCTTGCAAAGACAATTGCCGGCCGCGATCCCCTATGGCGCCAAGCTGTCCCGCCACGGGCGGCGCCATGACGGGCCTAGCCGCCAGCACACCTTTGGTGTCGGGGTATTGCCACCCGCTACCGGATCGGCGTCGGAAACGGAAAACGCCGTCCTTGCTTTTTGCCAGCAGGAAATCGCCCACGAAGGCCTCCCTTTCCGCACCGGCCGCCAGCATTCCGGGCCCGGTGGCGCTCACGGTGAGATTGAACTCCACCGTATCCCGGCTGGGCCAAGGGGTTCCCCGGCCGGCGGCCTCGGCCATGGCGGCCAATAATACCGAGTCCCGGATCAAGCCGAAGGTATCCGCGGCAATGGATTGCTTAAGGAGGGGAAGTGAGTCCTTGGCGGGATTCTGGTAGCGGGCGTACACACGCAATTCCGCGGCTCCCCCGACCAGGTAAGGGTTGCCCAAAGTGTCGACCAAGGCGACCTGGATGGCGGGGTTCTCCACGTCATCATATCCGCCTGCGATCCGATCCTTATCGGCGCAATGGACGCAAAGCAAGGCGGCAAGCGCCCAGTTGGCGCGCGCCTTCATTCAGGGTTTCCGGGACTCGGGCTTCCGGGATTCGGAATCCCAGTCCGGAAGCCGGTTATTGGGGAAAAATTGCACGCCCAAAGTATATATTCTGTCCTCGCCGGTATCCGCGGCCACCAGGGATTTCACTTCCTCCCGGAACACGCGGATCTTTTCCTTTAATGCCTGATAGCCCGGCTTGGAAATATAGACGGTCATGGCGCTGTATTCACGGTCTTCGGCCGGAACATGGTTAAAGACATCCTGGGCCAGCCGCAGCATTTCCTGGATACGCAGCTTACCGACGAACTCTTTGTTTTCCCTTTCGGTTGCTATATTAGCGTCCCGCGGCGCGAATCCGTTGGCGGTCTTGGTGATCATCCCCAATTGCAACAGCAATTTGATGGTTTCCTCCACTTCCTGCGGGGGGATTTGGGGGAAGACTTTTTTGCCGATGACAGTGGGGTTGGTTTCCTTCCGGTTGATACCGAAGAAAGCGCGGATGATGGAGTTCTGCCACTTGGAATAATAAGCATAGCCCTCTTTGTCGATGATGCGGGCCTTGGATTTGCCGTGCTTGGCCAGCTCGGAATAAAAGTGCTGTTTGCCTTCGGGATCCTTGCATTGGTTGAATTGCACCAGGAGTCCGAAATATTTGATTTCATTGATGGTCAGTTTCATGGCCTTGGCCATGCGGAACTGGCGATCCAGGGTGAGGTTCCGTTTGCCGGCGATGACCTTGGAGAAGAAACTGGAGTTGGACAACGGCAGGCCGGCCTTTACGGCGAAGGCCCGCAGCGAGAAGCCCGTATCCATAAGACCGCGGGCGGTGAGGTAATCGGCGAGGTACCGGCGGTAGTCCAGGTATTCGAAAACGGAAGGCGGCTCTGGCTTTACATGCATGGTGTTCGGCTTAATATACCCCTTGCCGGGGGACCCGGGCATGGGCCGAATCAGCATGCCGGGCCGGAATCGCCCTGGCGAAGTCCTCCCCAGCGCCGTATATCTGGCGGGAATTGCGTTTCTGGACGCGGAAAAGCGGGAAATACAGGATTCAGAGAGGTTCAACTAACGTGGCCTTTTTGGCCTAAGTTTCCTAAAAGTCGCCCCCATGGCGGCTCGGTTGGTCGATAGATTAGGTGTTGGCGTGAAACTACGCCCGAAGCAGGAGATTATATGGCGAATGGCCCGAAGTGGACTGGGATTTTGGCGGCGATGTGCATTGGACTGACGGCGGAAAACGCCCGTGCCCAAGCGGACTATGTACCCCCCCTGTCCGGCGCTGCACTTTCGCAGTGGCAAGTCCAAGGCGAATACTATGGTACTATCGCGGGTGGTGGAGGGCTTGGGGCTTGGTTAATCGCTAGAGGAACTGACAGCTATAACGTTGTTTTTCTGCCGGGTGGATTAGTTACTTTGCCGGGTACGAATTATGGTGGGTTCGATAAAACGGGCTGGGCCATTAATACTTTTAGTGGAACCGCGAAATTGACCGGCACGGCCTTCGCTGTAACCACGACGAGCAAGTATAACGCGACGACCATAACCGGTACTGGAGAAAGCCGGATCATGACGGGAACTTCGCCCACAGGCGCAGCTTTTACTTTGAACCGGGTCGTGCGAAATAGCCCTGTGCATTTGTTGAAGCCCAAGGCAGAGTGGGGGACTGCGAAGTTATGGTTTGATTCGACTACCGGCCAAGCCGACCTTGCAAAATGGGCGAGACAGGAGAACGACGTCCAACTTAGTCGCAAAAACCTCTACAGAGGGATTCATAGCGTTGAGAATCATGGCGGCGGTTTTCTCCATGTCGAATTTCAGGGTTGCTTCAATCCCACTGCAAGCGGCCAGGGCCGCTCCAACAGCGGCATTTATTTGCAAAGCCGTTTTGAAGCACAGGTTTTGGATTCTTTCGGCAATGCCCTTGCGATTGACGAGTATGGCAGCATCTACACCATCAAAGCGCCGCCTATCAATGTGGCTTTACCTCCTTTGACGTGGCATACCTATGACATTTATTTTACTCCCCGCTCTTCGGGAACCGGCCCGAGCACAGCCGGTGCTGCGGTTATGACCGTGTATGCGAATGGCGTGCTTGTTCAGGATCAAACCGTGGTAAGTAACAAAACCACTGCGGCACCTCTGGATGACAAGGTTGGGGATGGACCGTTATACCTGCAAAATCACAACAACGAGGTGGTTTATAACAATATCTGGTTTATCCCAGGGGCCACGACGACAAGCCTTCCGTATGCGAAAGTGTTGGAAAGCGCGACGGTTGGAATCGGAGGGAAGAAAGACAATATGCTGCGCCCGCTCCCGGACCAGAAGGAAAATATCGGGCTTTCAGAACGTTTTGATCTTTCCGGCCGGACCATTCGCAAAGGGGAAAGCGTGCTTTCCATCCAGCCTCTATTCCAGTTTGATCGCGTCAAAAATTGATTGAGGCCGATCCCGTATCGGTTTCAATTTCACCCATTCTTTAAAGGAAAACAATGTCCAAACGATTCTCTGCCGCCGCGGTTTTCCTGGCTATTACCGCGCAGGGACTTTTTGCCGAAGAAACGACTTCACGTTTAGCTCCCCTTAAAGT
>JBDSWM010000320.1:0-19825 GCA_039926685.1 Fibrobacteria bacterium
CGGCCGGGGAGGCCATATCATCCTGCAGGCCACGTCCGGCGTGCACACCCTTTACGATATCGGGAACAAGCGCATCTTCCGGGCCGAACGCGGTGAGGGCGGCGGCACCTCCATGTGCACGGGCAGAAGCGGCAAGGACATTGTGATCACCGTCCCGATGGGTACCTTGGTGAAGGATTTGGTCACGGGCGAATTGCTTTCCGACCTGAAGGATGACGGCCAGACCTTCGTCGCTGCCGAAGGCGGCAAGGGCGGCCTGGGAAACGCGGCCTTCAAGAGCAGCACCAATAGGGCGCCGCGCAAAAGCGGCCCCGGCACGGAAGGCATCTCTCGCAAGCTCCTGTTGGAACTGAAGCTGGTGGCCGACTGCGGCCTGGTGGGCTTCCCGAATGCCGGCAAGAGCTCGATCATCCGAAAGCTTTCCTCCGCGACTCCCAAGGTGGCGGATTACCCTTTCACAACCCTGAAGCCGGTGTTGGGAATAGTCGAAGTGGCTCCGGGGAAAAGCTTCGTGCTGGTGGATATACCCGGACTTATCGAAGGCGCCGCGGAAGGCAAGGGTCTCGGCCATCAATTCCTGCGGCACGTGGAGCGCAGCTTCTGCCTGGCTTATGTCCTGGACAGCAGCGAAAAGGACCCTTACGGCCAGTACCAGATCCTGCGCAAGGAAATGGAGAAGTTCCATCCCCTGCTATTGACCAAGCCAAAGCTTATCGTGCTGAACAAAGCGGATTTGGGCGACTTCAAACTGGACAAGCGTTTCAAAAAGGAAGGCTGCCAGATCGTGAAAACCTCCGCCATCACCGGCGCGGGCTTGCCCGATCTAAAAGGTGAAATCCGCGCGCTTATCGGGGAAAAGGGCATCCGCCAAGAAGGTTGGTAGCCCAGCGGCCCGCCCTGCCGCGCAGGATAGCTCCCGCGACCCGCGCATAAAAAGGGTAATTAAAAAAGCGGATAATAAAAAAAGGACCCCTGAAAGAGGCCCTTCCCTTCAGCGGTCCAGGTCCAGCCCAGCCGCCTACCTATTTCCAGTATACTTAGTTTTCGTCGTAAGTGCGCTCAACTTCTTCGCGATCCTTCTTCTCGACGATTTCGCTGTTGAAATTGCGATCGAGGGGGAGCGTGTTCACGTCCGGGTTGGAATTGTCCAAAATGTAAACGGCCGAGGGATTATCCAGCCAGCCCACGACCTCGACGTCCTTCAGGTTATGGGCGCCGCCGCCGGTGATCTTCACCTTTTCGATTGTGCTGTTTTCGACCCAGCCCTTGATGTTGCCGGAAGTCTTGATCAGCGACCTGGCCTTGCCAGACTTGAGAAGGGTGACTTCGTCGCCGGTCCCGATATCCGCGATTTTGTCGCCTTCATCCGAAGCTTCAGCTTTATAAATGGCGGCGCCGCCGGATTTGATGCGCGTAACGGTGGTAGTCTCCGTCTTGGATGCCGCCATGGCCAATGAAGCCATGGCAAGCAGGAGGAGGGCGATAATCTTCTTCATAAATCCTTCCTTAAAAACCGGTGGGGAACCGTGTCCGATGCTTAGCAATATATAGCGAATCCCCGGAATACACAAGGGACCGGGGGAATAAATTGCGCGTTTTTTGTCGGATTAACGGGGATTTGCATGCCTTTTGGCCATAACGGGATGGGGTGGATTTCCTGCGAAAACCCTACCGCTGCCTAGCTCTTTCCCCTTCCCCTACCGTATTGCATCAAAATTTCACAAAACGGTATAATCAGGCGAAACTCAGTTCTTGTGAAAGCCAGAGGTTTTATGGAAATCCTGATGAAAATTGCCAAATTCGTCGATGAAGGCGGCGCCGTCGAATACCTGATCCTGGGCCTATTGGGCTTGGGAATGTCGGTGATATTCGAACGGGTTTGGTTCTTTTTCATCAAATGCCGGGTCAACTCCAAGAAATTGCTGGCCGATACCACCGCCTTGATCCGGAAGGAAAAAATCGCCGACGCCCGCAAACTTTGCAATGCTACGGGAACGCCGCTCGGCCTGATCCTGGAGGCGGGCATCTGGAAATATGAGCAGGCCGCCACCGCCGAGGAAATCAAGGATGCGCTGGAGGAAGTGGCGCTCAGGGAAGTGCCCCGGCTCCAGAGGCGAACCCATTATCTGGGATTGTTGGCTAACCTGTGCACCTTGGTAGGATTACTGGGTACCATTTTCGGATTGCAGGAAGCCTTCTCCGCCTTGGAGTCGGCAGACCCCTCCCAAAAAAGCAAGCTGCTGGCGCGCGGCATCACATTGGCGCTGAACGCGACCGCCTTGGGCCTGATATCGGCCATGATCTGCATGGTGGCCTTCACCTGGCTGGGCTCCAAATCCAATCATTTGCTGGAGCAAATCGATGAGACCGTGCTGCGGCTGGTCAACTTCCTCAACGCGCAACGCAAGACCAACCCCGATCGCAGGCCGCCCTTGGCCTCGCCTCCCGGGTCTCCGCCACCTGGTTCTTCACCAGCCGGGCCCTCTCCGCTCGGGAATTCGCCGTTCCGAGGGCCTCCGACCGTCCCTGGGCCGGGACCCGCGCCCACTTGGGTGGAAGGCTAGCGGATGAGCGGATCGGTATCCGGACCCTCGGGAGGCAAGTCCCGCGGAGGCATCGCGTCCAAGAGCGGAGTAGGGAATTCCGGGGGCGCGCCAATCGATCTGGACATGACGCCGATGATGAACATGCTCATCATCCTCATCTCGTTCCTGGTCACAATGGTGGTGTTCACCCAGATCGCCGTGATCAAATTCAACCTGCCTCCGGCGCAAGGCGGCGCGGGCCAAGCGGCCCCGGCCGATTCCGGCAAGGAAAAGGTCCCGGACGCGGATATCACCGTGGTTCTGAGCGAGAATGGATTCCAGGTGATAGGCGAAGGCAAGAAGCTCGATCCCATCCCCAAAGGCGCCAAGGGCTACGACTACGCCGGCCTGGGGCAATCGATGAAGAGATTGAAGGAGGAATACCCCACCTCGGAGAACGTGGTGCTGTTGATCGATTCCAACATCGTGTACCAGGACATCATCACGTCCATGGACGTGATGCGGGAAAGCAAATTCCCGAACATCCTGCTTTCCGGCGGGGTGTACCAATGAAGAAGGGATCGCCATGAGGGAAACCGGGCCATGAAGCTGGGACGCACGCGCCGCAAGTCCGGAGAGGAATTCGCCAAGCCGCAGATGACGTCCTTGGTGGACGTGCTCACCGTGTTGGTATTCTTCCTACTCAAGAATTTCTCCACCGAGGGAGACATCGTCACCCAGACCAAGAACCTGGAGTTGCCGGAAAGCAGCGCCAAGACCCGGCCGGAGCAAATGCTGAACATTTCCATCAGCGCCAAGCACATCCTGGCGGACGGCAACCCCGTGGCCTTGGTCAGCGAGGAGCAGGAACGCGGCGAAAACAACATCCCCGGTCTGGCCACCTTCCTGGAAGACAAACGCAAGCAAACGGAAGCCATCGCGGAATACGATAAGAACGTCTCCTTCAGCGGGAAACTGACCATCCAAGGGGATAGGCTTATCCCCTATTGGATCCTGCAAAAGGTGCTCGCGACCTGCGGCGACAACGGCTACAGCAGTTTCTCCCTGGCGGTGAGCAAAAAAGATGTCGACTGAGAACCTCCAGGAAAAACCCCGCCGGAAACCGACGGAAGATCCGCCCGCCGGGTACAAGGGCGGCATTTTCGATCATATCGACGTGCCCGCCATCACCAGTTTCGTGGCCTGCCTGCTGCTGTTCATATTGATGTTGGTGGGCATGCGATCGGTGGATTACAGCGAGTTGAACAAACCGTCCCTGGAAGACCTTTCCGATCGCGTCTCCAAGATCATCATGCCCCTGAAGCCGCTGGGCAAGGCCATCCCGAAACCGGAAGAAGCGCCCGCCGGTCCCGCGAAGGCGCGCAGCCATCCCATCGTCAAAGGCGGGGACGCCACCGCCTCCGCGCGCATCGAGCGATCGCGGCAGACGGTGAGCACGCAGATAGTCAAGGTGCAGGAACGCATCACCAAAGCGGCCGTATTGTCCATCCTCTCGGGCAAAGGTCCCGCTACCGCGGGCGCCGCGGTGGGACGGCAAGGACGGGCCAAGACGGACGGTTTCGCCGGCTTCGGGGATTTGGATACGCGACTGGGAAACCTCGATGGCCTGACGAAATTCGACAGCGAAAAGAAGGGCTTCAACCAGAACGGCGCCGCGCCGCCGCAATCCAAAGGCGACGCCGTGGCCGCCACCAGCGGCATCGACAAGCTGGTCAAAGGGTTCGAAAACGCCAAAAGCAGCGCCATGAGCAAAATCGGGGTGGCCGAGGCCGAAAAGACGGAACAAATGGATCGTTCGGCGAAATTCACCGGCAATCGCAGCCCGTCGGAAGTGGCGGCCTTCATCAGCAAGAAACAATCCGTGGTCAGCATGCTCTACGAAGAAAGGTTGAAATCCAACCCCGCCCTGGAGGGCAAGGTGACCGTAGTTATGGTTATCGAGGAGGATGGAACCGTATCCGACGTATCGGTATTGCGCTCCGAAACCACATTGGACGATCAAGAGTTCATCGACGGATTGCTGCGTCGCATCAAACGTTGGGTATTCCCGCCTTCCGGGGGCGGAGCGGTGCAAATGAAATCGCCCTTCGTGTTCAAACCGGCCTAGCCGGCGGGGATCCAAGGAGTATAATCGATTGGCGCGACAGGATAGAAGTCAAAATGAAAAATGAAAAAATCAAAGTGCAAAGTGTAAGACGCACCGGCCTCTTGTGCCTTCAATTTTTCATTTTTCATTTTTCCTTTTGCCTTTTGAGTTCTCCGTCGCTCGCGACGGTAATCAAATCCGGCATGATGTTGAACATCGTGGTCAAGAATGACAAGGAACTTTCCCAGATCGTGCGCGTCAACGATAACGGGACCATCGACTATCCCCTTTATCAGGACGCCTCGGTGGTGGACAAGACCACCAGTGAACTGCAGGATCTCCTGACCTACAAGCTGGCCAAAATCGTCGAGTCCCCCATGGTACTGGTCAGCGTCATGACGGAAAACCCCATCACCTTATATATACTCGGGCAGGTCAAGAAGCCCGGCCTGGCCTTGGTGCCCCCCAAATCAAGCCTGCAGGAAGTACTGCTGGCGGCTGGCGGAAGCATGGAAACGGCCGATTTGAACCGCGTGAAGATAGTCCATAAGAACCAGGGCGATGAGAACGCGAGCTACTACGACTTGCAGAAGTTCCTGAACTCCGGGGACCTCACCTTGCTGCCCGTGCTGTTGGACGGGGATCGCATCATCCTGCTTTCTTCCAAGAAATCCAAATACGTGAAAATCCTGGGCGCGGTCAACAAGCCCGGGTTCTATCCCATCGGCGAATCCGCATCCGTATTCGATATGCTGTACCTGGCCGGAGGCCCGGCACCGGAGGCCAACATGTCCAAGGTCCGCATCATCAGCAGCCCCGGCGGCAACAAGATGGACTTCCTGCTCGACATGCAGAAGTTCATCGACAAGGGCAAGACGGAGGATCTGCCCTTGCTCGCGGAAGGGGACATGATGATCGTGTACGGCAAGACCATAACCTGGACCAAAACCCTTGAGATGGCGCGCGATATCGTGGCCTTGCTCACGGCCTGGTTCGTCATCTCTTCGGTGCTGAAGAAATGAGGGAACCCGCCAAAGGCCAGCGCGAACTCGCGTTCGGCGATTATTTCCGGCTCATGGTCAAGAGCCGCTACATCCTGCTGTTCTCCGTCGCCGCCTTCCTGGGCCCCACCTGGTGGTTCATCAAGCATCTGCCCGATTATTACGTCACCTCCAGCCAATTGGTGATGGACGAAAAAACCGCGAATCCGGCGGCCTTGATGGCGGACAACGGATCCGGCAACAAGACCATCGGGTTCTACCGGGCCATTTTCCAGAGCCAGGCGTTCCTCGACCGCATGGTGCAGGGCACCGCCGACGAGCTGGCCAAAACGGGTGTGACGGCAAAGCAGAAGGAATATATCGCCCAGAACCTGGTGTTGGGCGAAGGCAGCGTGGAAACCTTCATCACCCTCACCAGCAAGACGAATTCCGCCGCTCTCAGCTATGCCCTTGTGAAAACCGCCACCGACAGCCTGATCGTGTTCTGCCGCAAGGTGGAGAACGAAGAGGCGGACAAGGCCATCAAGGCCATCAAGGAACAGATCGAGGTCTGCACCAAGAAACGCGATGAAATCCAGATGGAAAGGAACCGCAAGTCCGACATCTCCAGTCTGCAGAGCATCGGCGATGCGGCGGGCCTGACCGCGCTGGAAAAGAATTATCAGGACGAATTGGTGAAGTTCGAATTGGACAAGGCCAACCTGGAGGCCAAGCGCAGCTATTTCAAGTCCCTGGACAACATCGTCAACAAACCCGCCTCCAGCGGAGCGGAAAAGGAACTGGACTCTCTGCGGGCGCAGATGAAAACGCTGGAAAAGGAAAAGGAGAAGATGCTGCGGCTCGGCATCGCCTTGACCCCGGACAGCAGGCTGACCCAGGACATGGCCGCGGTGGAAACCGCCATCGTCCGGCTTTCGCGCGGCAACGAATCCAAGCAGGATATCGGGATGCTGAACCAATGGCAGGCCTTCCGCAAGGAGTTGAACACCTCGGAATCGGAAATGAACATGAAGCGCGCCCGCCTGGACGCCTTCAAGCGCGCCATCGTGAACTACCGCCAAGGGCATCCCAACCTGGGCGAAGAGGAATTCGAGCTCAGCCAGCTGGACAACCTGCTGGTCCGTTACGTCGCCACCAACCAGCGCCTTTCTGAACGCCTGGAGGACGCGGTGATCCAGATGGAATCCAAATCCGGCGGGCTTAAGCTGGTGGATGCGGCCCAAGTGCCCACCGAGCCGGTCCCGCGCCGCGATATCGTGTTCTACGCGGTCTCGCTGGTGGTGGGCCTCGCCATCGGCGTGGGCCTGAGCATCCTGCGCGAATTCATGGACGATACCGTGAAATCCCCCGATGACGTTGAAAAGCAGTTGGGGCTCACCCTGCTGGGCACGATCCCCCATATCGTCCCGAAGAAATCAGATTTGGAGGTGAAGCGCACCTTCACCAAGGGGAAGAAACAGCAGGTACGCAACAAGTATCCCGGCCTGATGATGGGGCCGCAGATGGAGGAAAGCGTGGTGGCGGAAGCCTACCGTTCGCTCCGCACCAACATCGTTTTCTCAAGCCCAGACAAAGTGATCCAGACCTTGCTCATCACCAGCAGCGGTCCCGGTGAAGGCAAGTCCCTGACCATGGCCAACACGGCGCTTTCCTTCGCCCAGCAAGGCGAACCCACCTTGGTCATCGATACCGATTTGCGCCGGCCGGTGAACCATCACCTGTTCGGCTTCGATCGCGGGCCCGGCTTCGGCGAACTCTTCGCCGGCA
This sequence comes from Fibrobacteria bacterium, assembly GCA_039926685.1. Taxonomy (GTDB): domain Bacteria; phylum Fibrobacterota; class Fibrobacteria; order UBA11236; family UBA11236; genus Chersky-265. Next base: position 7,401 of record JBDSWM010000320.1, read on the forward strand.
CCAATACCATCGACGAGGTCTGCCGCGAGATCCCGGGGACCAACCTTAAGGTCATGACCGCGGGCGCCTACATGCCGAACCCCGCCGAACTGCTCGGCTCCAAGAAAATGGATCACTTCCTGGAGGAATTGAAGAAGCGCTATCGTTATATCCTTTTCGACACGCCCCCTGTCATCGCCGTGACCGACGCGGCCATCCTCGCCACCAAGCTGGACGGGGTGGTGCTGGTGATCCGCGCCAACAAGACCACCTTGGGGGTGAGCTCGCGCACCCTGCAGGCGCTGCGCAACGTGAATGCGCGCGTCCTGGGATGCATCCTAAACGACGTAGACATCACCAAGGGCTACAGCTCTTACGGTTACTATAAGCATTACTACCATAATTACCTGGCCAAGAAGGACTAGAAGAGTTCAAAGTGCAAAAGTCAAAGTGCAAAGTGCAAAGTGAAGGGAATCCTGTTTTTTTCCGATCTTCAATTTTGATCTTTTCACTTTGCACTTTGACTTTTGCCTTCACTCCGTAAGACCTACCCATGTCCGTCACCCTCGGCAAGGTAGCCCGCAACATCGTCCATTTCCTGTGCTCAAACGCGGTTTCCTTCGTATTGGGTATGGCGGCATCGGTGGTGATGGCGCGCAGCCTGGGCCCGAACGATCTCGGCATCTTCCACCAGGTGCAATGGTTCGCAGGTACCGCCTCGGTGATCATCTCGCTTGGATTCATCACCTCCATCACGAAATTCACGGCCCAGTTCCGGGCGGAAGGCCGGGAAGCGGACGCCCTTTCCGCCGTGAGATTCATCTTCTACATCGAGTTCGCCATCGCCGTGGTGACAACCATCGGGCTCATGCTGATGGCTTCGACAATCGCCGACCACTACTTCACTACCAAGCAGACCTGGATTTTCATGCTGGCTTTCATGGCCATCACTCCGGGCATCCAAACCGCGATTTTTTCCGCGACCCTGGAAGGCGCGCAGATTTTCCGCTATCAAACGGTCCATTCCCTGACCGTCACGCCCGCGGCCCTTCTACTCAAGGTGTACTTGATGATGAATGGCTACGGTCTGGTTTCCCTGTTCTGGATCAATCTCCTCTTCGCGGTGGTAAACCTGGCGTTTTATTACTTCGCCGCCCGCCGCGAGGGGCTGCTGAAGGGATGGTTCCGCTTCCGGCCCAATGACGGGAAATGGAAGCGGGAAATCCTCGCCTACAACAAGTCCGGCATCGGCATCCATTTCGTGGACCTGGTGGTATGGTCGCGTTCGGAGAATTATTTCCTGGGCCGGTATTCCAGCGCACCGCAAATCGCCTACTACAATCTGGCCCAGAACCTGATCCTGAAGCTCACCGGCACGCTTCCGAACCTTATGTGGCGCATCCTTCTGCCGCTTTCCTCCGAGCATCACGGCCGCATGGAAACGGACAAGATGCAGAAAACCTACCGCCATGCCCTGCGGTATTCGGCCTTCTTCGTCTTCCCCACCGTGGCGGTCTGTTTTATGGCCTCCTACGAGCTCATCGTCATTTTCTACGGCCATGCCTATTCCGAAGCGAAGGATTGCTTCCAAATCCTCTGCGCGGGCTCGCTGCTTTCCTCTCTGGCCCAGCCGGGCTCGGCCGTCATGTATGCCAGCAACCGTCAGAATTTCATCCTTAAATACGGGAGCGTGCTGGCCGTGCTCAACATCGCGTTATGTTTCTGGCTGGTGCCCAAATACGGGGCCCGGGGCGCGGCCTTCTGCTATTCCTTCACCACTTCCCTGGGCGTCATAGGCGGCTTCATCTATACTTCCCGGACCATGCAATTGCGCATACCCTGGGGCGCCTGGATCAAATGCGCGGCCGCCACCACCCTGATGGTGGTGGTGATGACGGCGTTGCTGCGCGTGGAAAGCCCCGCTTTTTCGCTGTTCCAGCCCACGCAAGAGCTCTTGATGGAATACACGGGGCATGATTTCGAGACCTTGCTGGGAAGCCGCGTGGTCCGGCTTGCCTTCGCGTTCTTCATCTCCAGCATCTTCTACCTGGGTCTCATCCTGGCGCTTTTCAAGCCTCAAGAGGACGATCGCCGCATTCTCGGAGCCATGCATCGCTTCCTGCCGCGGCCCCTCACCTGGATACTCGCGCGCAAACTGGCCCCGACCCGGGGAGTTCCGTGACATGGAAATCGTCTTTATCGATCCGGAACCTCCGTCCGCCGCGGGCGGGGGCATCCGAACCTATCTCACCCTGGCGCTGACCCTGTGCCGGGAAGCGGGGATGGAAGCCCGCGTCTATACCCACAATCCCGATGCCTATCCTCCGGGCGCGGGCTTTCCAATCGGACGCAAGGCTTGGCTACGCCCGCCCATACGCGGCCTGGCCTATCGCCTGTTGTACCAGGAAAACGTCCTATGGGAACATGCCTGTTGGCTGAACGCGGAATTGCAGGCCGGCGATCGCCCTGATCGCGTTTATGAATTCGCGGATTACCTGGGCTATGGATTTTTCGCTTTGCGCAACCGGGCCTTGCGGGACAGGACCATCTTGCGCGTGCATACCCCGGATTTCCTGGCCCGATCCGCTCCGGCGGCGGGGACCAAGGAGGGATGGGCGCGGGTATTGAGCGCGTGGCGGGAAAAGGATGGCCTGCGCCGGGCGCGCCGCATCACCGCTCCATCCGCGCAGTTCATGCGGGAAAATCTTCCCTGGATGGCAGGTTGGGAATATGTCCCCAATCCCCTGCCGCCCCGTCCACCCGTCGCTGCAAGGGTAGATACGTCCGAACGCGGGACCCTGCGCCCCGCCGAAGGCGGGATCTCGAGGCCGACGCGAAGCGAACCTCAGCGTTTTCTTTACCTGGGCCGGGTGGAGGAGCGGAAAGGCGTGCTGGTGCTGGTGCGGGCGTTCATGCGCTTGGCCGCGGAAAACCCTCAGTCCTCACTGACATTGGTGGGCTCGGCCGTGCCCGGCCCTTATTCAGAAGGCGTGCGCGCTTTGATCGAATCGCTTCCCGGCCCTTTACGCCAAAGGATAGACTGGCAGGCGCCTTGCCTTCCGGAAGCGCGCGCGGATTTATTCCTCCGCCACCATGCGCTGGTGACGCCTTCCCTGTTCGAGAACAGCCCTTACGTCTATTTCGAAGGCATGGCGGCCGGATTGGCCTGCATCGGATCCGCGACCGGGGAAATGAAAGCCGTGGCGGCCATCACCGGCGCATTGTCGCCCCGCCCGGGAGACGAGGAATCGTGGTTGGAGGCGTTGCGCGCCCATTGCGCCGGCGCCAGCGAGCAGGCCTTGGGCAAACAGGCGGCCTACCTTTCGGATCGCCGGGCCGGGATTGCCGCCCAATCGATAGCGGCATGGCGCAAAGCCGCGGGTGCGGCGTGAAAATCGGCATCATTTCCCGCGAATTCCCTCCCCTGAACCATGTGGGAGGCATCGCCACCTATTCCTCCGCGGCCGCGCGATTATTGGCCCGGAATGGGCATGAAGTGCATGTGGTATGCCACGGGCCGGGCGGCCAAGGGCCGGGAGCCGAAGTGATCCGGGAGGGGGACGTGACCGTGCATCGCATTCCCATGCTGCCGCATCATTTGCCCCCGGGCCGCGTTTTCTACCCGTATCGCGCCTGGTACCGACGCAATCTGCCCCATTATCTGGACGCGCTGACCTGGGCGCGTACGGTGGCGGCGTATTTATCCCACCTGGATTGGGAAGGATTCGATGCCTGGGAATATCCCGAAACCTGCGGGGAGGGCGCCCTTTTCCCACCTGCATCGGGGAGCGCGCGCCCCCGCCTCGTCTGCCGCGTGCATACCGGCTGGCTGGAAGCCTATGCGGGCCATTTCCTGGAACGGCGCCTCTTGCTCACCTTGCAACGCAAGGCCTGCCTGCGTTCCGATGCGCTGGTCTCCCCAAGCACCAGCATGGCGGGCGATTATGTGCGGAAAACCTTGCGGGTGGGACGGAACGTTACCGTGAACCGGAACCCTATGCTGCTCTGGGATGAGCCCATCGATTGGAAAGCCAAGCGCGTCAGGAACATCCTCTACGTCGGACGGGTGGAGCACCGCAAGGGTTTGCCGGTGCTGCTGCGGGCTTTGGACCGCATGGGCGAAGAGGCGGCCGGCATCCGCCTTAGGGTGGTGGGGCATATGCATCCGCCCACCCGTGAATTGGACGCGCGCTGTCTCGCCGATTTCCAGGCCCGCCTGGCCAAACCGGTTACCGGCACCCCTGGATATGAGCTGGAATACGCCGGCCCCTGCGAGCATTCCCAACTGTACCGGCACTACGATTGGGCTGGCGTGCTCGTCCTTCCTTCCCTCATCGAGAACTATCCCTACACCGCCTTGGAAGGCCTTTCTCGCGGCTGCTTTCTGCTGGGAAGCGATGTGGGCGGCATTCCGGAAATCATCGATCGGCCGGCGCGCGGTAGGCTGTTTCCGGCGGAAAACAGCGCAATCCTGGCCGAAAAAATAAGAGAATGTAAGCTGCGGGAAGGGGAAATCCCGAAGAGCATGCGGGAGGTGGCGGCCTCGATCCGGGCGGAGTTCGCCCCGGAGGCATGCGCAACGCGCTTGTTGGAAACCTATGGGACAAAGTTCACGGCAAGGGATCGAGGATAGCGTTTACCGGGGCGGTAAACGCCTGGTCGACATTGTCGGTTCCTTGCTGGGATTAATGGCCCTTTTCATCCTCTTCCTCTTCCTGGTCCTGCTCATCAAGGTCGATTCGCGTGGACCCATTTTTTTCGTCCAGACCCGCGTAGGGCAATACGGCCATAGGTTCAAGTTCATCAAGTTCCGCACCATGAGGGTAGGCGCGCATTTGCGGCAATGGGAACTGGACGACTTGAACGAATCCGGCGGCATCACCTTCAAGCTCCATAATGATCCGCGTGTAACGCGAATAGGCCGCTTGCTGCGGCGCACCAGCCTGGACGAAATGCCCCAGTTCTGGAACGTGCTGCGCGGGGAAATGTCCCTGGTTGGCCCGCGCCCGCCTTTGCTTCGGGAAGTGAGCCGATACAATGAAATCCAGAAAGTGCGCATGACAGTGCCGCAAGGGATGACCGGGCTGTGGCAGGTGCGGGGACGTTCCAACCTAAAGTTCGACGATATGGTGGATTTGGACGTGCACTACGCATTGCATGCCTCCATGGCCATCGACATGAAAATCCTGCTGGCCACATTCCCCACGGTTTTCCTGGGCCGGGGAGCGGTGTAGCCCGTGCCGGCCCCCTCCATTTGCCTGGCGCTCGTCACTTACAACCAGGCCCCGCTGCTGCGGTATTTCCTGGACAATTATTTCCGCTACGGCGCTGGCATCCCTCTCCTCGTCATCGATGACGGTTCAGAAGACGGCACGGCGGCTTTGCTGCGGGAGGCGGCCGCCCATCCTGGCGTGTCCATCCGCCACGAACCGCATGCATCCATCGCCCATGCCCGCAATATGGCTCTGCGCGCCTGCGCCACCCCCTGGATGGCTTTTTCGGACACGGACTGCATCCTCGGCAAAACCTATTTCGATACCTTGGCGGAGATACCGTCCCGGTTTCCCCTGGCGGCCGCCGTGGAAGGCGCCGTCCGGCCCAGTCCGGGACCCAAACCGCCCTTTACGCATTCCATGCACAATCCCACCGGAGGTACGTACGCCACCGCCAACATGGTCTTCCAGGTCGCTTCCGCGCTCGCGCTGGGAGGCTTCGACGAAGCCTTTCCTTTCTACCGCGAGGACGCGGACCTGGCTCTCACCATCATCGACAGGCTGGGGCCCATCCCGTTCTGTCCGGAATTAATCGTGGAGCATCCGCATCTTCCACGCTCCTTCCCCAACGCAGTGCGCGAGGCGTTCGGTTCCCAATCGCGGAAAATCCAGGCGGAGATGCGCCTGTACAGCAAGCATCCGCGCAGCTACGCGCTTGTTCGCCATTATCCTGACGCGCGCGGCACGCTTCTGGCATGGTGCCGGAAATATTCCGGTCTATATCTGAAGGAATGCCTGGGTTATCTGTTCCGGACGCCGGGGCTCACCGCGGCCCAGCGCCTGCGCGGACTAACTCCCGCCGCGGAAGCCGTGTTGGTGGCTATCCTGGAGCAAACCTGCATCGGCGCCATCTGCGCGATGCGCTCGGGCGAGATAGCCCGCCTGAACGGGCTGCCCGGATCGGGAAAACGGTGAAGGTACTCATCCTCTGGTCCGGGGCCGCCGTTCCCGCCTACCGCCAATTCTTCCTGGAGCTGGCCAAGAATATGCAGGTGCGCGTGCTGTCCCCCCGCAACTGGACGCATGGCTCGCAGTCCTTCCGGGGCGAAAGCTTCCGGGCGCCAGGTTGCGAAATCATCCCCGTGGCATACCTACCGGAAAGGAGCCCGCGCTATTGGGTCCCTTCCCTGATCTTCCATCTCTTGGCGTACCGCCCACGTTACCTCTATGTCATGGACGAAATGGATCGGCCCAGCCTGGCCTGGCATGCCTTGGCCGCCCGCTTGGCCTGGCCGCCCGTGCGCGTGGTGAGCTACGCCTTGCAGAATCTGGCCAAGCCCGCCTACCACCGCTGGTACCATCGGGCCGCCACCTGGATCAACGGGAAGCTGGTGGCGCGCGCCATCGCCGCTTCGCGCGAAGCCGAAACGGTGCTAAGGGGCAACGGCTTTTCCAAACCCACCCGCGTCGTGCCCTTGTGGGCTTCCGAGGACTTTTTCTATCCCGGAGCGCCCTCGGAAATCAATCGGTTCCGGCAAGCCCTAGGGGTCCGGGAAGGCGAACTGCTGCTGCTGTATGCGGGCAGCATGGCGGAAGCCAAGGGCCTATCCTTGCTGTTGCAAGTGCTGCCCCGCTTTCCGCGTTTGCGCGTGGCAAGCGCCGGCAACGGCCCTTTGGCTGAAAGCGTATCCGGGGCCGCGGAAGGCCGGTGGACCCATCTTGGCGCCTTGGCGGGCGCGGATCTGCGGCGCTTCTACCAAGCGGGCGACTATGTGATACTGCCCTCTTTGACCATGCCGGATTGGAAAGAGCAGATCGGCCGATCCCTGTTGGAAGGCATCCTATGCGGCTGCATAGCGCTGGGAAGCGATTCCGGGCATATTCCCGAATTGACCCTGTTCCCTCAGGCGACTTTCCGGCAAGGCGATGCGGAATCCTTCGCCACCCTGCTCGCGGCTCTGCCGCTGGCGGATGCCCCCGCCGTACGCGAAGCCCAGTCCCGTAACGTGAAAGCCAGATTCACCGCCGCGGCCGCGGCCGGGGCCACCTGGGATTTCCTGGAGTGGGAGCCCGCATGAGGATCCTTTTCCTGCATCGCGATCTGCCCCCGGATACCTTCACCGGCGTGGCCATCCAGGTGCATAGGCTCGCCAACGCGCTTACCGATGCCGGGCATGAGGTGTCCGTCTACAGCCATACGGCGCAACCGGCCGAGGCGCGCTACCGCGTACTGCCCATCGATTTGCCCGGCTTGCGCACCGCCCTGCGCCTGGCCCCGTTTCTGAAACGCATCTGGTATCCTCTCTGGTACCGCCGCCTGGACATGCGCGGATACCACGCCGTGCATGTGCACGGGGATGGAGGCTTCATCCGCTACCGGGGCAATTTCGTGAGGACTTTCTACGGCACCGCCGCCTTGGAATTCCGCTATGCCCGCACCTGGAAAGGCAAGTTGGCGCAAGGCTTTTCCTATTGGATGGAGAAAAGGGAAGCGCGCCGCTGCCGGATCACGGTGGGAATCTCGCCGCATGTCGCCGCCCATCTTCCCGGCGTCGATCACGTGATTCCCTGCATGCTCGATGGAACGCCCGATAGGGCCGGCACCGTGAAAACAGCCTATCCCAGCCTCATATTCCTGGGTTCCAGGCTTTCCCGCAAGCGCGGGGAAGGAGCGCTGGAGATCTTCAGGGGACTGCGGAAAACCCATCCCGATTTGTGCCTGAACTATGTGGGGCCGCAAGCGGAAATCGATGCCTTGAGAATGCGCTCCGGTTTCGAAGGAGTGCGTTTCCATGCGAGGATTTCCCAGCAAGAACTGGACGATCTGTATGCCCAAAGCTGGATTTACCTGTGCCTATCGAGTTATGAGGGCTTCGGCGTCGGCATCATCGAAGCCATGGCCCATTCCTGCCTTGTGATCACCTCGCCCCACCCGGGAAGCGAATACCTGGTGCGCGACGGAGATACGGGGTTGTTGGCGCATTTGGAGGGAGCGCAAGCCTTGGTGGAGCGCATGTTGATGGATTGGGACGCGCGCATGGAAATCACGCGCCGGGCCCGCGAGTTCTCGCAACGTTTCCACCCGGCCGTCGTGGCCGCCTCCTATGAGGACCTGTACCGCATGGCGCATGCCCGGGCCTCGGGGACGCCATGATCAGTCCCGCCTTCTTCCGGTACGCCATCTTCCCGCTGTTGCTGCTGTTGGGATACGGCTTCGTATACCGTCTGGTGAATATCCCCACGCGGCTGGAGACGGCGGTATTCTGCATCGCCTTCTTCCTGATCCCCACCCTGAAATTCCCCAAGGTAGGCGTTTACTACCTGTTCTGCCTTCCCTTGTTCATCCCCTTGTTCCGGCGCATGTACTACCTGGTGAGCGAGCGGCCCACCCTGGATTATCTCATGTTGATATCGGATGGCGTGATGGGCGGCCTCATCATGGCCCTGCTGCTGCTCTGGCTCCTGAACAAGGAGCGTTCCAGGGACATCTTCTCCATCCTTATCGTGCTTTACACCTTCCTGCTTTTCATCAAGGTGTTCGTGGGATCGCAATTGGGCCTGCAGGAAAGCCTGTACGGCTTCAAGTTCAACGGCCTCTACGTCTTCTTCTTCTTCGCGGGCAGTTATATCCTCCGGACCTATCGGGAAACCCGGACCGTGCTGGTCTTCGCATCCTGGCTGCTCTTCATCACCGCGCTGTACGCCTTCTACCAGATACTGTTCGGGTTCACCGGGTTCGAGCAGAAATGGCTCGATTCCATCACCTTCACCACCCTGCGCATCGAGGGCGTAGTGCGCCCTTTTTCCACCTACGTGTCGCCGGCGGCAATGTCCGACGGCATGTGCATCCTGTTCATCCTCGGGATATTCTGGATGATCGTCAAAGGCAAATATCTTTTTCCCTTCGGGGCCCTGCTCACTCTCTCTTCCATAACGCCCATCATGATCGCGACGGTCCGTACCAATTGGCTGGCCGTGGCCGCCGCCGTCTTCTATTACGGGGTATTCCTGCGGTTGAAGAAAACCTGGCTGCAATGGAGCCTCATCGCCCTGCTGGCGATCGGGATGGCAGGCTACACCATCAAGGCCGGCAGCGGCGGCGGCAGCATGGCTAAGAACGCCATGGTCTCGGCGAGGATAAACAAGAAAAGCGCGAACTTGACCGAGACGATGATCACGAATCGCACCGCGGCCCTCGCAAATCCCTTGCAGGAGTATAGCGTCCAAAAGCGGGTGGAAACCTGGAGCGGCATCATTTTCACTTCCTTGTATTATCCGCTGGGGAAAGGCCAGGGAACCACCGGCTACGCCCACAGCTATTATTTCCTGGTGCTGGGCGAGATCGGCTATCCGGGGTTGATCTGTTTCCTGGCGATCCTGGGCGTGGGATTCTACCGATCGGCCATGGTGATCGCGCGCAGCAAGGATAAGGAAACGGTGGAGCTGATGCGCTTGTTCAGCACCTTGATTTTCATGCTCTCCATCCTGAACATTACGGGAACCCATTTGCATACGCCTCCAGGCGATATCTTCTTCTGGTTCATCATGGGATGCATTTCCCGCTTTTACCGCCAATGGCGGGAGCAATCGGCCGCGGAAGCGGCCCCCGTCCGGACGGAGGCGGCGCATGCCTGAAGGGCTCAGCAGAATCGCCGTGATCGGCCATCCCTTGGCCGCGGAGGAAAACCGGCTGGCATTCCATGGTTGGGAGGGTTGCCAAGTACATCTGATAGTGCCCAGCCGCTGGCAGGCGCGTTCGCTGGGCCATACTTACCAATCTCCGGCTCCTTTCCCCCCTACATCCCCTCCACCCCGGATCGGGTCCGCCGAACCTACCGTCCACACCCTGGCTACGTTCGCCTCCGGACGCAATTCGCTCTTCCTATGGAGAGGGCTGGGCCCTTTGTTGCAGCGCTTGCGGCCGGATGTCCTCTATTGCTGGGAAGAACCTTGGTGCCTTTCCACCTGGCAGGTAGAGCGGCAAGTCCGGCGTCTGGCGCGCGGCATCGGCATACCGTTGTTCTTCTACAGCGCCGAAAACCGTCCCAAGCGCCTCTTCTGGCCTTTTACCTTATTGCAGCGCCTGGCCTTCGCGCGCTATCGGGCCTGCATCGTACCCACCCGGGAAATCTCCGCGCGCATACGGGCCTCCGGTTTCCCCGGAAAGGTGCATGTGATCCCCTTATGGATCCGCGCCCGCCATGGACTGCCGGCGGATGCCGCCGCGCGCAAGCTGGTCTATGTGGGCCGCCTCATACCCCTGAAGCGCGTGCATCTCCTGGTCGAGAGCCTATTACTGCTTCCCGGATATGGCTTGCGCGTCATCGGAGACGGGCCGGAACGGCGCGGGTTGGAGGCGTTGGCGCATGCCCTGGGGCTTTCCGCGCGCGTGGAATTCCTGGGCCATGTCGGTAACGATGGATTGGAATCGGCCTTGGCGGGCGCCTCCTTGCTGGTGGTCCCCACGGCGGAAAATCCGCGCCAGGCGGAGCAATTCGGCAAGGCCGCTTTGGAGGGGGTATCTTTGGGGTTACCTGTGCTGGCGAGCCGCACCGGCAACCTGGCCGCGCTCGCGCAACGGTTCCCCACCCTATCGGCATGCGACCTGGATACGTCGGCCCAGTTGGCGAAAGCGGTATCGGCCCTGTTCGCGGCCTATCCCGATGAAACGGCCCTGGCCAGGAGCCGCCTCCAGGCCGAGTCCGAATATGGCCATACGGCCGCTTCCCTGCGCTTGCAAGCCGCGTTCCGGGAAAGCCTGGGCGTGGCGGCGGGGGAATCCGTCCCATGACGCGCAGCAATGCCTTCGTCCGCGGACTGGAAAACGCCTTCATGCGCGTCGCCTTGGCCGGCATCCGATGGCGCGGTGGCGGTGTCGCAACGCGCGCAATGGGCCCAATGAGTCGAATGGCCGAGCCTAGCGGCTCTCAACGCGTGCTGGTCTGCAAATGGTGCTGCATGGGGGACGCCATCGTTTCCCTTTATGCGCTTCGCGAGTTCAAAAACCGGCATCCGGAAATCGGCATCGACATGCTGGTCTCGGCCCGCATCGCGGAAGTATACCGGCGCGCGCCGGAAATCGAAAGGGTCCACGTCCTGCCGGTAACGGGCAAACGCCTATGGCTGGAATTGCTCAGTCCGGGATTATGGATAAAGCTAACCCGCCTGTTGGTCCACCTCCGGCGCCAGCGCTACTCCCAATTCGTCGATTTGGAACTGTATCGCGGAACGGGCCCCATCCTGAAGCGGCTGATCGGCATCCCCTACTCGCGGGGATTCAGCGTGGAAGGCGCGCTCCCCAAATACCACGACTTCGAAGTCCCGCTGCCGCGGAAAATGCCTGAATGGCAATGCTTCTACCGCGTGCTGGGCATGGATATCCCGGACTGCAAGCCGCTTGCGCTCTATCCCAGACCCGCTATCATGCCGGGGGCCCAGGACTTCGCCGAGGGTTCCGCCCAGGCCGAGGATGCCGCCTCGGACTCGGAGTACCGCCCTCGCAGCCGTCGCATCGGCATCGTATTCGGATCTTCCTTCAATTGGCCCCAGAAAAAGTGGCCCTGGGAAAAATACGCGGAATTGATCACCCTGCTCGCCGGGGACGGCCATGAATTCATCCTATTGGGAACCGGGGACGAAAGAGCGGAAGCGGGAAAGATTATCGGTAAGGCCCAGGGCCGCATCCGGGATACCACCGGATGCCTGGATTTCCCCGGTCTGCAAAAGGAAGTGGCGGACTGCGATCTGATCGTCGGCAACGATACGGGTACCATGCATCTGGCTGCCGCTTGCGACGTGCCCACGGTGACCTTGTTCGGCCCCACCGATCCCGACAAGTGGAATGCGCTCACGTCCACTCCGATGTTCCTGGAATCCCTGCCCTGCCGTCCCTGCTATTACCTGGGTTCCATGCCGCCTTGCGGCCATTTTTCCTGTTTGCGTAAACTGGAGGCGCCCTTGGTGGCGGAGCGCATCCGCGGCATACTGGCCGCGCCGGATGGGGCCCTAAAATAACCGGTGACCTATCCCTGATCCGCGTCTTATGATGTTCTTGAATTGGAATTTACCTGATATTTTTCCATACTTGAATCAGGACTACGCAAACCTCAGCGCAACGAAACATCGATGGCCAAACGCGGGAAAAAAGGTTCTTCTCTTTTAGGTTCGTTCGCTTTGTTGGTGATCACCATCGCGTTCGGCCTGGCCGTGGGATGGGCCTTGACCGTCAAATCG
>JBDSWM010000321.1:0-9862 GCA_039926685.1 Fibrobacteria bacterium
ATGGGCCACAGGCTGTTGGCGCGCGCCCAATTGACGGCGGTGTCCAAAGTGGTGGTGGCCCAGTCGTTGGCGGATCCGCTTACTCCCATTCCAGCGCCCTCGTTTTGATGATATAGAACAGGCCCAATCCTAGCAGAACCAGGAAGAACAGGACGGCGGGCAAGGTGCCCGTATGCAAAAGACGTTTAAAACCGAAGGCCCAGGGAAGCAGGAATATGGTTTCGATGTCGAAAAGGATGAAGAGGAGGGCGAAGGTGTAGAACTTGAGCGCGAAAGGCTTATGCGGATTGTCGGTTTGATCGACACCGCATTCATAGGGTTCGAACTTGACCTTGCTGTAGGTTTTTTTGGGGCCCAACAGCGAGGAGAAGGCGATGGCGCCTACACCGGTGGCGACCACGAGAAATCCGTAGATGATAAATGGCAGATATTCGCTCAACATGGCAGCTTCCGCTTCCCCCGGGAATTTCGGCATACCGGGCCGGAAAGGAGGTTTATACAGTCCGTTTTCAGGGGCTAAAGTTAAGAAAATGGGGGGTAATCGGCAACCAAACGCGGGTTCCGGAAAAGGTCAAAAGGCCGCCCGGGAAGGGCTTAACCGCCCGTGGAAGACGCCTGCTTAGCGCTGCACAGCGCTTTCACTGTGTCCAGCAACTCATTGCGGGTGAAAGGCTTTTGCAGAAAGCCGAATTCGCCCAAGCCGTTCCGATTGGGCGTATAACCGGAAATGAAAAGGATCCGCAACTTCGGCTTCGCGGCCAGGAAACTCTTGGCCAGGTCTTTGCCGCTTTTCTCCGGCATCACCATGTCCGTTATCAGGAGGTCGATGGCATCCTTCTCGACCGCCCACAGGGATTCAGCCTCGCTGGGACGGCCCACCGCTTGCACCTTGTACCCGGCGGTGACCAGGAACAGGCGCACCAACTCCCGCAATTCGGCGTTATCCTCCACCAACAGGATGGACTCGGCTCCCTTGCGGGACTTGAGCTGCACCGGCGCGGGCGTATCCACCTTGATGGAGCTGTGGGGGAAGCGGATGGTCACCTGGGTACCGCGATTAGGCTCGGAGGTGATGGCGAGAGTGCCCTTCATCTGGGTTACGATGTCGGCGATGGTCGACAAGCCCAGTCCCGTGCCCTTGCCCGGGTCCTTGGTGGTGAAGAAAGGCTCCAGGGCCCGCGCCCGCGTCAGCGGGTCCATGCCTTGGCCGGTATCGCGCACGCACAGCTCCACCCAGCGCGCGGGCTCAATGCCCATGTTCATGGGATTGCCCGGTGCCTGGCGCGTGGAAAAGAACAGATCGCCGCCGTTCGCCATCGCATCGCGGGCGTTCACGGCCAGATTGAGCAGGATTTGCTGCACCTGGGCCACGTCCGCGAGTATGACCACGGGTTCGGGGGACAGATCCAGCTTGATATTGATGTCCTCGCCTATCAGACGGTCCACGATGCGCACGATATCGCGGATGGCGACGTTGAGATCCAGCCCCAGAGGCTTGACCACGGCCTGGCGGCTGAAAGCAAGCAATTGCCTCGTCAGCGCCGCGCCCACGTCGGAGGCGTCGCGGATGCGGCGCAGGCGATCATCATCGTAGTCCTCCAGCATCAGATCCGCGTTCCCGGAAATGACCGTCAGCAGATTATTGAAATCATGCGCCACGCCTCCGGCAACGCGGCCCACCACTTCCATCTTCTGGGATTGGCGCAATTGCTCTTCCAGCTGCTTCCGCTCCGTGATATCCCATATCGTGCCGAGGATGCGCAGGTTCCCGCCCGGCTCTTCGATGCGCTTGGATTGGCTCAAGGTATGCCGCAAACTCCCGTCCGGGCGGAGGATGCGGATTTCCTTGGGGACCTGGAAGATGTTGGCGAAGCTCTCATCGCGCGCGCGCTTGGCTTTCTCTTGATCCTCCGGATGGACGCGGGAGAGCAGATTCTGCAAGTTCAGATCCTCGTCCTGGGACATGCCCAGGATCCGCTTCAGCTCATCGGAGCATTCCACCTTCCCGGTGACCGAATCCCACAACCAGCTGCCCACGTTTGCCACGCTTTGCGCCTCTTTCAGGAAGCGGGCCATGCGCTCCGCATTCCTTTCCGCCGCGCGCGTTTCCGTCACATCCATGACGGTTCCCACTATGTAAAAAGGGCCGCTCCCATTGCGGATCACCACGCCGTCGGTGTGGAACTCGCGCACCGATCCGTCCGGCAACAGCATGCGCATGTCGTCCGGGAGAATTTTACCTTGCAGGGTCCTCGTTTCCATGGTTTTCAGCACGCGGGGCAAATCCTCGGGATGCACGCGCTGGAAGTATTTCTCAGGCGAAGCCGTATCCACGGCGGGATCATAGGCCAGCAGGCGGAATAGCTCTTCGGACCATGTCACCGCCATGGTTTCCGGATCCAGGAACCAGCTCCCTATGTGGGCCGCTTTCTCCGTTTCGCTCAAGATCGCTTCCCGCACCGGCAGAACCGCATTGGGTCCGGAAACGGATTTGCGGAGCCGATCCAACTCCGCCTCCAGCTCCGCCACCCTGCGCCTGAGCGCGGATTCTTCCGAACCAGGGCCTGGTGCCGGCGGGGCCGACGATGCTTCCAGGAAGGCGGTGGCGATTTTCTTGTTGGCCATGAGTCGGGGGTTCTCCGGGTCGTACACGCTATTGTATCACCAGGAAAGGGGAAAAACAGGCGGATATGGATCGCGCTTTCGGGCATCCGGATACCATTCCGGCCCCGCCGTGTCGCTTTCCTTTACAATTCCTGCTTGCGGGATCAGCGGAAAAGGTTGATGGTCTCGATCAGGAACAAGGCGATGATGATCCATTCCAGCATGTTGCTTTGCCGGAACTGGAGCAGCTCGGCGAAAAGCTCCAGGTTTTCCTTAACCTCGCGAAGCTGGTAATCCAGGGAGCGGAAGCGCTCGAAAATGTCGAAGGTCTTTTTCATGCCCCTGTCGATCTTGTCCAGGTATTCGTTTTCCCAGGTGATGTCGGGGGCATCCATGATGTACAGATTGTCCACCAACCGATTGCGGATGGCCAACGTGCGGCCGATGAAGCGTTGCACATTGCGGCGGGAGGTCTTGAGGCGCCCATAACGTTCCAGCTCCTGGGCCACCTTTCCCGCCTCGGCCAGCAATCCGTCCACCACCACCTCGTAATGGTCCAGCGCCGCGGACTGCCCTACGTACAGCATGATGATGCGCAACACATCCGAATTGAAGGCGGGCAGGTGGATATCGTTGAAAGTGAAGGCCAATTCCTGCACGTCGGCATGCACCCGGAATTCCTCGCCCACCAGCCGTTCCAGGATATTCTCGCAGAAGGGGCCCAGCCGGTCCAATAAGGCCGCCGTTTCCGCTTCCCCATATCCGGCGAAAATAACCACACCGTAGTCCATTACGTACAGGAAACCTTCCGCCCCCGGCCCCTGGACTTCCGGGGCCGATCCGCGCCGATAGAACAGCTCCCCGGGCGACACGGCCAGCAAATCCTGCGGAAAAGCGATGCGGTACCGTTTGATGTCGATGCCTTCGGCGATTTGGAAGGCCCGGATGGTGAGGACATGCTTGGAATCGGATTGCATAATTCCCTTAGTAGAACTTTTTCCGGGCCGTCCGGCAATGGGAATGTCACATCCTATCCCGGCCCAAGACTTATTGGTAACTTAACCGCAATACCGCCCTAGCGGATGCAGGAGGAACCATGGACCAGGAAATCCGCGCGACGCAAACCCCCGCCGACGCCCGCGCTTCGACCGCTTCCCGCGCGGACGTGGCCACGCAAAAAGCCGTATTCGCGGCCGGATGCTTTTGGGGGGTGGAAGAAACCTTCAATCGCACCCCCGGCGTGATCGCCACCGCGGTGGGCTACACCGGCGGCGCCACCGAGTCGCCGGACTATCGCGCCGTATGCGAAGGCGATACCGGCCATGCCGAAGCCGTGGAAGTGGTTTACGATCCGGCCCGCGTGGCCTACAAGGACCTGCTGGAAATCTTCTGGGAGAACCATGATCCCACCACCTTGAACCGGCAGGGCCCGGACGTGGGCACGCAATACCGATCCGCCGTGTTCTTCCAGGACGAGGCCCAACGCCTGGAGGCGCTGGCCTCCAAGGAAAGGCGGCAGGCTTCCGGCAAACATCGCCGCCCCATCGTCACCGAGATCGTACCCGCGGCCCCTTTCCACCGCGCCGAGGAGTACCATCAACGTTACCTGGCGAAGCGCGGTTTGCGCGGCTGCCATTTGTAAGAGAGGGTGTAAAGGATCGCGTAAAGCATCTTGTAAACGATCGGGATAATGAACGTATAATGATCCGATAAAAGAGGGAGTGGATAACCGGTAAAGGGTGACCGTGTTCTTTGGGACCGGTGCCAATTTGTCCGCAGTTTCCATCCTGAAAGCCCCTGGGCAGGCGAATCCGCAAGGGGGCTAATTTGTATCTTTCCCACCCAGGACGATCCAGTCCAAGGAAAGGATCCCGTGTCGGCGCGAACCCTGTTGCTGGAGTGGTTGCAAACCCGCCTCCCCGCGAGCGCCCTGGCTTGGCTGGAGGAAAAAACCTCGCTGCTCGCCGCCGGCGCCCCGGAAAAGACCGTTTCCCTGTCTTTCAGCGCCTGCGTGCGCCATTCCGGAAAAGCGCCCTTGGCCTTGTCCGCCCCCCAGCTGGCCGCCGCACGGGCCGCCGTTCCAGGCTGGAACCCTTCCGATTGGACTTGCGATCAGGCCGCGCGCATTTTCCTGCTCCTCAGCCTGCCGCCTGGACCCGAGTCCGCAAAGGTGATGGATGGCCTGTACCAAACCGCCGACGTGGCCGAGGCCGTGGCCATGCAGAAAGCCTCCGCCGTGCTGGCCTATCCGGAAGGCCATTTGGCCCGCTCCCGGGAAGCGCTTCGCAGCAATATCAAGGAAGTGTTCGAAGCCATCACCTTGCGCAATCCCTATCCCGCGGCCCGCTTCGACGAGATCGGCTGGAACCAGATGGTGGTCAAGACTTTTTTCGTGGACTCGCCCACACAGGAAATCGTCGGGCTCGATAGCCGCGCCAATCCCGCCCTGGCGCGCATGCTCGCCGATCTGGCGCTGGAACGCTGGGCCGCCGGCCGCTCCTTCAATCTGCAACTCTGGCGCTGCGTGGGCCCGCATGCGGATGGCCGTGGCCTGGAAGCCCTGGAAAAAGCCTTGGGGCGTTCGCCCTCCGAAAAACGCGCCGCCGTGCTAGCACTGACCTCATGCCCCCTTCCGCAAGCGGCCGCATTGCTCCAGGCGGAACCCGCCCTGGCCATGGCCGCGCGCGAAGGCAACCTCACCTGGGAGACCCTCTGACATGCCCCATGAAAACCGATCCGCCAATCCCGCTGGCGCCAAAACCGTTCTCCGCAAACTCATCGATCCGCATATCCATATGGTCTCGCGCACCACGGACGATTACCAGGCCATGGCGGACGCCGGAGTGGTGGCGGTGATCGAGCCCGCGTTCTGGACCGGGCAGCCGCGCACGGAAATCGGCACCTTCAAGGACTATTTCTCCTGCCTGGTCGGCTTCGAGCGCTTCCGCGCCTCCCAGTTCGGCATCAAGCATTATTGCACCATCGGCCTCAATTCCAAGGAAGCCAACAACGAGGCCCTGGCCGAAGAAGTCATCGAACTGCTCCCGCGCTTCGCCGGCAAGGAAGGCGTGGTCGCCATCGGGGAGATAGGGTACGATGAAATGACCAAGGCGGAGGAGAAATTCTTCCGCATCCAGCTGGATCTGGCCAAGGAAATGGACCTGCCGGTGATGATCCATACGCCCCACCGCAACAAGAAAGTCGGCACTTCGCGCAGCATGGACGTATGCATGGAGCATGGCATCCCGCCATCCAAGGTGGTCATCGATCACAACAACGAAGAGACCTGCAAGGAAGTGCTGGACCGCGGCTTCTGGGCCGCCTTCACCATCTACCCCAAGACCAAGATGGGCAACAAGCGCATGGTGGAAATCGCCAAGCGCTACGGATCCGAAAGGGTGATCGTGGACTCGAGCGCGGATTGGGGCATCAGCGACGCGCTGGCCGTTCCCAAGACGGCCGATCTGATGATCGCCAGCGGCATCTCGGAAGCGGCCGTGAACGCCATGTGCTACGGCAACGCGCTGGCCGCCTATGGGCAAAGCGGGCAGATGAAGGAATCGGATTGGCTGGACGCGAAGGCCGTGGACAGCAAACGCGAATTCGAAGGCAACAGCCTCCTGCGCGGCGGAGGCCCGGAAGCCCCGGAAGACACCCGCCTCATTACTTAGGCCTCAGGTATCGCTGAGAGTCCTAAGGTAACCCCGGGCCATTTCAAAGATCCATCTTCTTGATCATTTCGATGGCTTCCCCGCCCTCGATGGTTTTCCGGATAACCCGTTGCGTTTCCGTGCGGTAATCCTGGGTGGCGAATCCGTGCTTCTCGATTTTGAGGCGCTGGATCAACTTGTCGATTTCATTCCAATCGGCCCCGTTCAAGACCGGATCGGCGCCGTCCCTTTGGGACGAGACCCACTTGTCCAGGTCGCCCTTGAACTTCCCGTATTGCTGCAATTTTTCCTTGGTAATCACCTATCCGTATCCTTCATGTTATCTGGGGCCCCCAATAATAGGTTATCCCGCCGGGATTAGGAGTATATTTACCCTTCCAGCACCCAAAGGAACAGATGGCAACGCCCTTACCCAATTCAAAAGCCGGCATCCGCACCGTGATTACGGAGTACGCCGACGGCAAGAACTGCTTTTCAAGCGGGACCAAACGCGGCAAAATGGATCTCCTATTCGAAAGCCTGGGTAAGGATCTGGCCAATTGCCCCGACGTTCCCAAGCATGTCATCGCCCTGACCGCCAAATACCGCGCCGAAGTCGACAAAATCGCCGGACCCTAAGCAAGCTTCAGCTACCCCAAGCGATCCCCAGGCGGCCTATTTGAAGACCACCTGCCGCACTTCCGCCACCAGGGAATCTTTCATCGCCTTGATCAGGATGACGTCCTTGTAAGAGGCGCCCGAATTCAGGTAGCCGCCCGAATCCCGCATGGTCTTGCCGTCGCGGAATTGGCCCGCGAATTCATAATGCCCCTCGCCGAACTTCTCGAATTGGATCTTAGCGCTATCGTTGTTCCCGATCGCGCCCACTTCCTGTTCCTTGGGCTGGGACGTGATCCGCAATTGCCCTCCGATCAAATCATACCCCGATTG
Source organism: Fibrobacteria bacterium (assembly GCA_039926685.1). Taxonomy (GTDB): domain Bacteria; phylum Fibrobacterota; class Fibrobacteria; order UBA11236; family UBA11236; genus Chersky-265. Next base: position 7,206 of record JBDSWM010000321.1, read on the forward strand.
GTTTTTAATCGTAACGATGGCCCGGTTCTTATTGAGATAGTTGACCAGGAAAAGCAGGGCCGTGAAGATTCCCAACCCCAAAGGCACGAGCACCGCCAGCAAGGTGCGCGACTTCTGCTTCATCTCAGTTCCACCGGAGGCTTGGGCGTAGGCACCCAATCGCGGGTGTTAGGGTCCCGCATGAATTGGATCTCAATGCTTCTGCCGGTGTCGCTCCCGGGCTTCAGATACTGGAAGAGGAAATTGCGCGCGTAGATCTCGTCCACCGTGATTTTCAAATTCACGATTTTCACGCCCGGATAGGTTTCCTTGAACGTCGCTTCCGCATCCTCAAGGGTGGGACGGGTATCCCGATTCCTCCATGCCCGCCAAGCGAGATAGGCGGCCAGCGCCATTGCGAACCCCGCCGCGAAATAAAAAAACCTTTTGTTCCTGCTCATCGTATCCTCCTGGCGCTCTAGCTTGTGCAATCTAACCAAAAAACCGGATTAATCCTTCCCCGTCGCGCAGGGGCGACTCAAACATCGAGCGGACTGACCACCTTCCCCGCCTGCGATTGCAATACATGGGTGTAAATCATGGTGGTTTCCAAATCCTTGTGCCCTAACAAATCCTGCACGATGCGGATGTCATAACCCATTTGCAACAAGTGTGTCGCATAACTATGCCGGAAAGTATGTGCCGTAACCCTCTTTGCGAAGCCCCCAGCCTCCGCCGCGGCCTTGATCTCCTTTTGCACGCTGGTTTCGTGCAGGTGAAACCGACGCAATTTCCCGTCCGCCTCCGATACAGTCAAACGCCCGCCGGGAAAAACCCATTGCCATGCCCAACTCCGTGCCGCACCCTGGTATTTGCGCTCCAGCGCTTCGGGCAAAAAAACTCCCGCGAAGCCCACCTTGAGATCCGCTTCGAACAAAGCCCGAACCGATTGCAAATGCTTGCGTAAGTCGGACACCAAGGTCTTGGGCAAGGGCAAGGCCCGGCTACGATCCCCTTTGCCATTATGCACGCGAATCATACCGCCCTCCAAATCCAAATCCTGCACCCGCAATGTCAACGCCTCATTCAATCTCAGTCCGCACCCGTAGAGAAGCTGAACGAATAGGCGATATGGATATTCCAGCTCCGCCAGCATCCCTTGCACTTCCCCACGCGTCAATACCGCGGGAATCTCGTGTCGCGTAGCCGCACGCGGCGTCTTTTCGAAGCCTTCCAGCTCCACCTTCAAAACGTTGACATAGAAGAACAACAAAGCGTTGAAAGCCTGGTTCTGGGTGGAACCGGCGACCTTCCGCTCCACGGCCAGGTTTTCAATGAACGCTCGCGCATGCCCGGCTGTCAATGCCTTCACCGGCGTCACCCCCAAAAACCTGAAAAAAGCGCGCATCCAATGATGATAGACCTTGAACGTTTTCACCGAGTAATGCCTCAGTTTTATCTCCTTACCCAAGGCCGCGAACGCCATCCTCCAATCCTCCGGAAAACCTGGATCACTCGCGCGACCCGCTCCCATCGAAGCCTGGGAATGATCAGTTGGAATCGAATTCGGCGCAACGATGCCCTCGCTTACCGAGCCCAAGCTTTCCTTCACCTGAAAGTTTTTGCAATACACCTCCACGGCAATCCTGGCCTGCTCTACCTGAAAACCCAATCGTCCTCTTTTACGCAATCCCTCCAAGAACACTTCCAGTGCTTCCCAGGTGCCGACGCTCAAATGCCGGACCCGGCAGAATTCCAAATACTCCCCCAACCATTTCCTAAAAAAAGGTCTCCGATTCGCAGGCACCCCTAAATCCTTGGCTAAGAATTCTTCATATTTCGCTTCTACCCCTTCTGGTAACGCTACTCCATCCACGCCTCCCCTCCTTCATTCCGTTCATTCAGAATACCAGAATCGGCTATTCCATCTGGACTTGCCTTATTGCAGGCAAAAACCCAATCCTGCTTGGAATAAATAGAATCTGCCCGTACATTTAATTCCGTGTTCCCGCTCACAAACCAAGAGCCAACCCGGCACCTGCTATGGCGATACACAATTCCTAGCCGTCGAAAGCTGATTCTGTTCATCCCAATATCCCGAATCAAAAAGCCGCGGTTTTTTGATTTTCAAGGCTTGTTGGATGTGGATATAGGCGTGAGTTGCGGGTTAATATTATTGTTATACGGACTAAATAAAACCCAATAAATTCGAATAAAGACAAAAGAAAAGACTATGAAACCAAACGAAGTCCTCGAGCGATTTACACACATCGATGCCGATTTTGTGGGTTGCCAACTCGGATTCGGAATCAAAGATTGCTTTCTTAAAGTTTCCTTCTATGCTTGGTGGGAACACCCAAAATACTTGAAGGCGATACGAGGAAAAAAGAAATGGGCGTTTCAGATGCCAGATGAGGCAAACCGCGAAGTTGTGGTTCGGCCCACGGGCCTAATCGAATTTAAAGTTTCAAATTCACAAGAGATTATTGATTGGGATTTTCCGGGATCACACCCGGCTCTTTGGCGATATCAAAATAGAGAAATGATTTACCCGACATTCCTACACCCTAAATCGCACTTTCCGGAATTAGCCCATGCATGCGACAAGCGGTGGGACCGAATAAGCGGATGATTTTTCGTCGGACTGATGTCATGTTCGTCACAAACTCTCGCATCGG
>JBDSWM010000322.1:0-14878 GCA_039926685.1 Fibrobacteria bacterium
GCTTCTCGGAGATGCGGCGATCCAGGATCAACTCCATGTTGCCCGTTCCCTTGAACTCTTCGAAAATGACCTCGTCCATGCGGCTTCCGGTCTCGATCAGGGCCGTGGCGATGATGGTGAGGCTGCCGCCGCCTTCGATATTGCGGGCAGATCCGAAGAAGCGCTTAGGCTTCTGCAGGGCCATGGCATCGACGCCGCCGGACAGGATCTTGCCCGAATGGGGGATGACGACGTTGTGCGCGCGCGCGAGGCGGGTGATCGAATCCAGCAGGATGACCACATGCTGGTTGTGCTCGACCAGGCGGCGCGCCTTCTCGATGACCATGTTGGCCACCTGGATATGGCGCTCCGGGGGTTCATCGAAGGTGGAGCTGAACACTTCCGCGGGCACGTTGCGGCGCATGTCGGTGACTTCCTCGGGACGTTCGTCGATGAGGAGCACCATCAGCTTGACTTCCTGGTGGTTGCGCACGATTGAGTTGGCGATGTTCTGCAACAGGATGGTCTTGCCCGCGCGCGGCGGAGCCACGATCAGCCCGCGCTGTCCCCGCCCGATGGGGGTGAACAGGTTCATGATGCGGGTGCTGATTTCCTTGGAATCGTACTCGGCGTTGAACGCCACGTCCGGATGCAGCGGGGTGAGATTGTCGAAGGATACGCGGTCCTTGCATACCTCCGGATCCTCCGAGTTCACCTTCTGGATGCGCAGCAAAGCGAAGTAGCGCTCGTTATCCTTGGGCGCGCGCACCATTCCGGAGATGGTATCGCCGGTTTGCAGGCCGAAACGCTTGATCTGGGTGGAGGAGACGTATACATCATCCGGTCCGGCCACATATGAATGCTCAGGGGAGCGCAGGAAGCCGTAGCCTTCGTCCATCACTTCCAGCACGCCTTCCGCATAGATGGAAGCTGTGCCGCCGCTTTCGCGCTCGAGGATGGAGAACACCAGCGCCTGCTTCCGCAAGCTGCGCGGATCGGCGATGTTCAGGTCAAGCCCCATATTGATGAGCTCTTTCATCCCCAGCTTCTTCAGTTCGGTCCAGCGGTTCTTCGCTTCCGCCAGGGTGCGCGCGTTGTTGCTTTCGTGGTTGCCGTCCCCGTCCTGGCCGTATTGGTCTTCCTCTTCCTGTTCCCTGCGCCGGCCTTCGGCGGCGGAGTCCCGGGATTCGTTTTCCATGCCGGAGAACTCCCCCTCCTTGGACTTATCCGACGATTTTTTCATGGCGGCTTTGGGTCTTGTGGCCAAAATGGATCTCCTTAGATGCGGTGAGTCCGGGAAAGGAAGGGCTTGGTGGATGGGAAGGGATGAATGACATCCGAAAAGATATAAAAAGGTCTCCAAAGGGAAGTGCCCGTAGCGACGGGCGACTGCGCTTATAATAGCAATTTTATCCGGATCGGGGTTCGCGACCCGCGAGAATCCCCCTAAATCCGGGAGCGCCGCACCCTTATTTGTATATTTCCCGACCTCATGACACGCCCCGAAACCGTCGTCCTTTTGGCTCTTGGAAGCAATCTGAATGATCGCGAGGGGTATATCCAAAACGCCCTGGCGGCCATCCGTACCATCGCCACCTCGTCAGTCCAGAAATCCAAGGTATACGCGACGGCGCCCGTGGGGCCCGGTCCGCAGGGGAAATACCTGAACCTGGTAGTCCGCTTCTCCACCCGCCTGGAAGCGCGTGCCTTGCTGGGGTTTTGCCAGGAAACGGAAGCCCGGCTGGGGCGCAAATCCCGCAGCCGATGGGCCGCTCGGGAAATCGATCTCGACATACTGGCCTATGGCCGCGAGATCATCCAGGAAGAAGGCCTCACAGTCCCCCACCCTTCCATCCTCGATCGCCAATTCGTACTGGTGCCGCTCACCGATCTGGATCCCGATTTCGTACTGCCCGGATTCAAGGAGTCCGTGGGTAGGCAATTGCAGCGTTGCATTGAAGTGCAAGGCCCGCAGGAAGTGGAGGAGTACCGCCCGCTGCCCGCATCGCAAGTGGCCTTGCCGGAACGCATCCGCTACATAGCGGTGGAAGGGGTGATCGGAGTCGGGAAATCCACCTTGGTGCGTGCACTATGCGATCGCATGGGCTGCATGCCCTTGTACGAGGAATTCGAGAACAATCCCTTCCTTTCCGATTTCTACAAGGACAAGTCGCGCTACGCCTTCCAAACCCAGGTGTTCTTCTTCCTCTCCCGCTACCGCCAAATCCAGGAAGTGTTCCACCAGCAGGATTTGTTCCGGCCGCAAATCTTGAGCGATTACATGTTCGCCAAGGACAAGATTTTCGCGATGCTGAACCTGGATGAGAACGAAGTGAATCTGTATTACAAGTTCGCGGACATCCTGGAACGGAACCTGATCAAGCCGGATTATGCCATCTATCTGCAAGCCGATACCAAGACCCTCATGCATCGCATCAAGTTGCGCGACCGGCCTTACGAGCGCACCATGGACGAGGCCTATATCGATGCCTTGAATCGGGCCTACAACCACTTTTTCCATTATTACTCGGCTTCGCCTCTGCTGATAATCAACACCAATAACATCGATTTCGTGCGCAACCCGGATGATCTGAACCTGTTGATGGACACCATCGCCAAGGTGCCGGAAGGGGTCACCTATTTTTCCCCGACTTCTATGGGGAAGAAGTGATCCGATGGAAATCCTCAAAACCATCGAAGACTTCCGCCGGTGGAGGCGCAAGCAGGGATCGGGTACCACCTTGGGCTTTGTGCCTACCATGGGCGCCCTGCATGCCGGGCACCTGAAGCTGGTGGAAACGAGCCGCACCAGGAACGATGTCACGGTGGTTTCCATTTTCGTGAACCCGCTGCAATTCGGGCCAGCGGAGGATTTTTCGCGTTATCCCCGGCCTTTCGAAGAAGACCGCCGCCTATGCGCCGAAGCGGGCGTGGGGGCGATTTTCGCTCCCGAACCGGGCGATTTCTATGCACCGGACTTTTCCACTTATTGCGAAGTGGCGGGCTTGGATCGCTTTCTGGACGGGGCCACCCGGCCGGGGCATTTCCGCGGCGTCTGCACCGTGGTGCTCAAATTCTTCCACCTGGTCGCGCCGGACCGGGCCTATTTCGGCCAGAAAGATATCCAGCAGGCGATGATCCTGAAGAAGATGGTGCGCGATCTTTCCTTGGATCTGGAATTGGTGGTGGTGGAAACCGTGCGAGAGTCCTCGGGCCTGGCGCTCAGCTCGAGGAATATCTACCTATCGCCCGAGGAAAGATCCAGTGCCACCGCGCTGTCCCGAGGCCTGTTCCGCGCCCGGGTGTCTTGGGAAGGCGGCGAGCGTTCCGCATCCTTGCTGACATGGATGCTGCGCTCCGAAATCGAAGCCTCCGCGCCTACGCGCATCGATTATATCGAAGCGGTATCCCAAGAGGATCTGGCGCCACGGGAAATTCTGTCCGGGCCTTCCCTATTGGCGGTGGCAATTTTTTACGGGAAAACACGCCTGATCGATAACGTTCTGCTCGGCTGATTTCTTAACCTAATTCCCCTCCATATTCACTTCTGATTCTTTCCGCTGCTACCCATGCGTAATCGGTATTTTACCATAATTTAACCCTCCCTTCTTCGCCTAAAATTTTCCTTCACTTCAAGATTGACGGAAAAGAGCATTAGCGTTTCCGGCCTCGAAAGTGTTTGCTTCGGTCTGAATGGAAATCCAGAAGGAGAGTGAGTGCCTAGCGCCGGTATGAATGATAAATCCCCGCAAAAGATGCTGGAAAAAACCCCTACCGGCATCTCCGGTCTGGATGAAATCACCTCGGGCGGATTGCCTAAGGGAAGGCCCACCTTGGTATGCGGCAGCGCCGGCTGCGGCAAAAGCATGTTCGCCATGGAATTCCTGGTGCGCGGCATTCTCGAATACGACGAGCCGGGCGTACTCATCGCCTTCGAAGAGACCCCAGAGGACCTGGAAAAGAACGTTTCATCGCTGGGATTCAATCTGCAGGAATTGGAGAACCGGGGGAAGCTCATCGTCGAATATATCCATGTGGATAAGACGGAGATGACGATATCCGGCGCTTTCGATCTGGAAGGCCTGTTCCTGACCTTGCAATCATGCATCGATACCATCGGGGCCAAACGCATTTCCATCGACACCCTGGAAGTCCTGTTCGGCGGCTTTGAGGATAAAGCCCTGCTGCGCCAGGAAATCCGCCGCCTATTCATTTGGCTCAAAAGCCGGAATCTCACCACCGTGATCACGGCGGAACGCGGAGAAGGCGCTTTGACGCGCCAGGGTCTGGAGGAATACGTATCCGATTGCGTCATCATGCTGGATCACCGCATCAATGATCAGGTATCCACACGCCGCCTCAGGGTGGTGAAATACCGCGGCTCCACCCATGGCACCAGCGAATACCCTTTCCTGATCGACGAAGGCGGCATCTCCGTGCTACCGCTCTCTTCGGCGGGCTTGGATCATCCCGCGCTTGATGAACGCATTTCCACGGGCATACCCCGCTTGGACATGATGATGGAAGGCAAAGGCTATTTCCGCGGGAGCAGCATCATGGTTTCCGGGACGGCGGGCAGCGGCAAAAGCAGCCTCTCGGTCTTTTTCGCGGACGCGGCCTGCAAGCGCGGGGAAAAGTGCCTTTACATCGCCTTCGAGGAATCGCCCTCCCAGATCAAGCGCAACATGCGGTCCCTGGGGGTGGATTTGGAGAAATGGACCGCCAACGGCCAAATTGTCTTCCATGCCTCCCGCCCCAGCATATACGGTCTGGAAATGCATCTGGTGAAAATCCACAAAATGGTGCGCGACCTGAAGCCGGACATAGTGATTATCGATCCGGTTTCCAATCTCACCCGCATGGGTACGGTCTCGGAGGTGAACGCCATGCTCGTGCGCCTGATAGATTTCCTGAAAGCGGAGGGAGTGACGTCCATGTACACCATCCTGACTTCCGAGGCGCAGGTCTCCGTTGAGGATTCGGAAGTGGGGATATCCTCCCTCATCGATACTTGGTTATCGGTCCGCAACATCGAATCGAACGGGGAACGCAATCGCGGCCTGTTCGTGATCAAGTCGCGCGGCATGGCGCATTCCAACCAAATCCGGGAATTCGTGCTGGGGTCCAAGGGCGTGGATCTCCTGGACGCCTACATGGGCGCGGCCGGCGGCATGGTGACGGGATCGGCCCGCGTGGCCCTCGAAGCCCGTGAAAAAGCGGCCGGTCAGGCCGCGAGGATCGAAATCGAGAATGTGAAAACGCGCTTGGAGCGGAAACGCGAGGCGCTGGAAGCCCAATGGGCCACCATGCAGGCCGAGTTCGCGATCGAGGCGGATGAAGCGAAGCGTTTCATCGCCCAGAAGCTCGAGGAGCAGGATATTTACAAGGAAGAAGCGAAGGCGATGTCCAGGCAGCGGAGATCCGATTCGACGGCCGCATTCGCGGTCAACGGAAGGAAGGAGGAATGATGGATAATTCAAGCACGGACAATGCCGCGACCGTCTCGCGAGAGAACGATACCTTTCTGCTGAAATTGTATGTGGCCGGCCAGACGCCACGATCGGTGGCCGCCATCGAAAACCTGAACCGGATTTGCGAAGTGCACCTGCATGGCCGCTACAAGCTGGAAGTGGTGGACCTGGCCCGCAACCCCGAGCAGGCGCGGATCGACAAAATCCTGGCCATTCCCACCTTGGTGCGCAGTTTGCCCACTCCCATCATGCGTATTATAGGCGACCTTTCCGACACGGAAAAGGTGCTCATGGGCCTCAATATCCGGAAGCTGTGAAAATGGATCCCCGCCCCGGAAGGTCCGACGATGAAGCGGAACGGCAGGAGGATTCCCTGCAGCGGAGGCTCTCGGAAGCCGAAGCCACACTGGATGCCATCCGAAGCGGCGCGGTGGATGCTTTGGTGATTTCTAGCCCCCATGGCGAAGAGGTGATCCACAGCATCATGGACATGGGTTCGCTGGGGGATTCCCTATTCAACCAAGTGGCCCAGCCCATTTTCATCATCGATAAATCCTATCGCATAATCCGCTCGAACAAGTCGGCGCAAGAGCTTTGCGATGGCAATCCGGTAGGGACCCTGTTCTCGGACGCGCTTCAGCTCAGGCCCGCCATTACCGATGGCGGAACCCAGAGTACGGATTTCATGGGGGATTGGATCCGCCAGCCGCGCCATATATCCGCGCTCGACGTTTTCCTTGATCATCCCGTACTGGGAATGCGCTTTTATTTGCTGGATGCGAATCCCGTGATGCTTTCCTGGGAAGGGCTGCAGGGCGGGATTATCACGCTCATGGACATCACCGAACGCAAGCTCGCGGAAATCCATATGACCGTGAAGGGCGGGCAGTTGCGTCGGCAATTCAACCTGATGAAATCCATCAGCGACAATATCCCGGAGGGATTGCTTCTGCTCGACGAAGATCAAAGGCTGGTGTTCCAGAACCCGGCGGCCATGCTCATGCTGGGCATAACCGAATCCGAATTGCCGGGAAGGGATCTGGCCGAAATCTTCCGGGTGGAAACGGAGTCGGGGGAGCGGATCGACATTTCCAGGATGCAGGCCGACGCCAGAGACAAGGGCGATGCGGCCACCCAAAGGGGCATACTGCTGGGATGGGACGGCAGACGGAGGCCGATCCAGTATTCCTATTATCCCGTCAAGGATTTCGACGACAGCCGCAGCAGCATCCTGGTCCTGAGCGACATATCCGACCGGTTGTCTTCCGAGAAGCAATTGCTGCTCAGCATGGAAAAGCAGCAGCAATCCCAGAAGATGGAGGCCATTGGCCGGCTCGCCGGCGGCATCGCCCACGACTTCAACAACCTGCTCCTGGTCATCATGGGCTTTACGGATCTGGCCCTGATGGAATTGCATCCGGAAACCCACCTGCACGGCAACCTGATGGAAGTTAAAAAGGCCGGGGAAAAGGCCGCGTCCCTGACCAGCCAATTGCTGGCCTACAGCCGCAAGCAGGTGCTGGCGCCCAACATCCGGCCGGTCAACGGTGTCATCACCGATCTCCAGAAGATGGTGAGCCGCCTGCTCGACGAGAATATCCGGGTGCAGATTGAGCTGTCCCCGGAAAACCTGCGCGCGGAAATCGATCCGGCCAAACTGCAACAGGTGCTGGTGAACCTGATCCTGAACGCACGTGATTCCATGCCGCGGGGCGGATCGCTATGGATCCGATCCGGACGCATGGAGGTGGAATCAAGGGACATCAGCGGCATGGTGGGCGAAATCCGCAAGGAGAGCGGAGACGGGCTCCCGCCGGGATCCTATGCCTACCTGGAAATCGAGGATACCGGGCATGGCATGGACGAATCCACCCTTGGACGCCTGTTCGAGCCGTTTTTCACGACCAAGGAATTCGGCAAAGGCTCGGGCTTGGGATTGTCCACCGCTTATGGAATCGTGCGCCAACTGGGCGGGTTTTTCCAGGTGTTCAGCACGATCGGGAAAGGCTCCACCTTCAAGGTCATCCTGCCGCTGGCCGATGCGAACGCCAAAGCGCGCCCGGAAACGCCGGGCCTTCCGGGTACCCGGCCGGTGAACGGAAAAGGCAAAAGGGTGATGCTGGTGGAGGACGAAGAGGTGGTTCGACGTTTCCTGGCCAAGATCCTGAAGGAGAACGGATATTACGTAATAGAGGCATCCAACGGGGAAGACGCCTTGGGGAAATTGCCACTGCCCGGATCGCAACTGGACCTGGTGGTGACCGACCTGATCATGAACGGGATGGGAGGCGTGGAACTGGCCGGTGAGCTGTCGCGCCTCCGGCCCGAGGTGGAAATCCTCTTCATCTCCGGCTACGCTGAGGATCAGCACAAATTGCCCCTGGTCGCCGGAAGCAATCCCCATTTCGCGGCCAAGCCCTTCAGCGCGGACGAATTCCTCGCCAAGATCCGGGATATCCTGGAGGGGAAAACTAGGCCGAAGCCAGTCCTTTCAGAATAGCCTCGCTTTTGGCGGTGGCGCCGAACACGCCGCCCTGCATGTGCACCATGTCTATGGCGGCAAGGTGGTTCCTCAAGGCCGTGGCCCCGGTGGCGTCCTCCACCAGCAGGCATTCGAAACCGCGATCGTTGGCCTCGCGCATGGTGGTATGCACGCATACGTCCGTGGTGATGCCCGTAAGCACGATATGCGTGATGCCGCGGGTCTTGAGGATCAATTCCAGATCGGTGGCATAGAAGCTTCCCTTGCCCGGCTTGTCGATGATGGGTTCGCCCGCTTTGGGATACAGTTCGGGAATGATGTCCCAGCCCTTCTCGCCGCGGATCAGCACGCGTCCACAAGGCCCCGGGTCGCCGATGCCGGCGGACATTTGCCGGCTGCGCCAGCGCTTGTTCGGCGGCAAATCGGAAAGATCGGGGCGATGGCCCTCGCGCGTATGGATTATCATGGCCTCGCCTTCCGCGCGGAAGGCTTCCAACAGCCTGCCGATTGGGCCGATAGGCGCACGCGTGAGGGAGATGTCGTATCCCATGGATTCGACGTACCCGCCCGGACCGCAGAAATCGATTTGCATGTCGATGATGATCAAAGCCACCTTCGCCATCGGGACCTTCCCGTCCCAAGGCCAGAGGTAGGGATCGGCCGCCACTTGCAATACTTGTTTCATCGTTCCTCCCCGGATGCGCGGCGCGTATCCGCGATATGCGCTTCCGCGCTCACAGAAAGCGGACCGGTTGCCGCCAATGGATCCAGACCAGGCAGCCGCCCGGGCTGCTCACAGTATGCTTGCTGCCGGCCTTGTTCACTATGTAAGAGCCCGGTCCATAATTTCCCTGCGCATCTTCCTGAAAGCCTTCCAGCACCATGATCTCTTCTTCACCCGCATGCTCATGCCAAGGGGCCGCGGCCCCGGGATCGTATGCCAGCAGAGCGACGGTTTCGCCGTCCCTCTCCCACAAGACCTTGATGCGGATCCCGGGCCGGAACCAGGGCCAATCCGCCCGATCCTCGGCCAGAACGCGTAAGTCCCAGCGCTTTCCGGCGGAGTCCGGATCCTGGGGTTCAACCATTCATGGCCGTCCTCAACCTCATCCGCCGTCCTTATTTGATAGTGCCCTTCACACCGGCCACCAGGAAATCCATCGACTCGATTTTCGCCAAGGGCAGGACTTCCCCCGCCTTGGTCACCGCGCTGCCGTCCTGCTTGGAAATGGCCCCGCCCCATAACACGCCGCCGCCGATGAAAGCCTTCTCTTTCTCGGCGATCAATTTCTTGGTCGCATCCGAGACCAGCGGCCCGAATGAGGCCAGCTTCACATAGCCGTCCTTGATGCTGCCCCGGATATGCTCGGACTTCCAGGTGCCGGCGTTGACGGACTTGACAATGCGCTCCATCAGCGGGGCCCAGTTCCATGCCGATCCCGTCAGCCATCCCTTGGGGGCGAACTTGCCCGCATCGGCATGATAGCCGCAAACCATGGCGCCGCGTTTTTCCGCCGTCTGGGTGATGGTGATGGGGCCGTCCACATGCATGGTCAGCACATCCACGCCGCCGTCTATAAGGGTGTTGGCCGCTTCGGCTTCCTTGGCCGGATCGGACCAGGAACCGGTCCAGACCACGGTGCAGGTGACCTTGGGATTAATGCTCTGGGCGCCCAGGGTGAAGGCGTTGATATTCCGCAATGTCTGGGGAATGGGATGGGCCGCGACGAATCCGAGTTTACCTGTCTTGGTGCAGGAGCCAGCGGCCATACCCGAAAGGTACTCCACTTCATCGATGTCGGCAAAGAAGGTACCCAGGTTGGGCGCCAGTTTGAAGCCGCCGGCATGCATGAAAGTGACCTTGGGGTACTTGACCGCCACTTTCAGGGCCGGATCAAGGTACCCGTAGGAGGTGGGGAAAATGATGGTGAATCCCTGGCTGACCAAGCGCTCCATCACCCTCTCCACTTCGGCGTTTTCGGGGATGTTCTCGAAGAACACGGTCTTGGTGCCCGGCATGTCCTTTTCCATGGCCAGGCGGCCTTGATCCATGGCGTAGTTGTATCCGAAATCCGTGCGGGGTCCGACGTAGATGAAACCGACCTTGTCGGCGGCATGGGCTCCGGCGGCCCCCAAGGCGAGGACGGCCGCGGTCGCGGCGATTTTAAAAGGGCTTAAATAGGAATGGAACATAGGCAATCTCCTTTGGACGGGGTTGGAATCATTCGGTATGCGCGAAGGCGGCGGCGAGATCGCGGGGCATGCCGCCTCGTTGCCGCGCGCGCCAATATCCATAGACGAGCACCACCAGACAGACCAGGTAAGGCAGGGTGGAAAGCAGATAAGGCGACACCTTTACGCCCATGGATTGCAAACGCAAGGTCAACGCCTCCGTGGCGCCGAACAGGAAGGCGGAAGGAAGCGCCAGATAGGGATTCCAGCGGGCCACGATCACGAGGCCGACGGCGATGAGCCCGCGCCCCGCGGTCATCCATTCGATCCAATTGCGCGTATAGTCCACCGATAGCGAAGCGCCGCCGAACCCGCTCAGGAATCCGCCGGTCAGGATGCCTTGCCATTTGACGCGTTCGGGGACTATGCCCATGGTGCGCGCCGCTTCCGCGGATTCGCCCACCGCGCGCCAATGCAGTCCCGGACGCGTGCGGTACAGCCAGAAACCCGCCGCCGGGCCCACGAAAAGGGAGAGCAGAACGGTGGGCGTGAGCTGGGCCAACGCCTGGCCGACTACGGGTATATGCGCGAAAGGCCCCCAGGGGATGGGCGGAAAGCCCTCGATTTTCTGGCCTACCAGGTTGATGCCGAAAAAAGCGCTCAGCCCGCCGCCCAGCATCCACAAAGCCACGCCGCTGGCGAAGAAGTTGGCTTTAAGGGTGACGCACAAAAGGCCGTGCACCGCGGAAAGCAGCATGCCCGCAGCCGCTCCCGCCACCATGCCCAGCCAGGGATTTCCGGTCCAGACCGTGGTCGCGAACCCGAAGAACGCACCGATCAGCATCTGGCCTTCCACCCCCAGGTTCACCACGCCCACCCGTTCCGTGAGCGTTTCCCCCAACAGCACATAGAAGAGTGGGGTGCAACTACGCAAGCCGGATACCAGGAAACCGGCGAGGAACATCGCGACATCCATGCTAAACCCCTTTCCGTTTGCGCCAGCCGGCAATGCCCAGCACGCTCAGGAACAACATCGCCTGCATCACCACGGCAATGGCGGAAGGCAGCTCGGCGAAAAGCTGCAATGCGTCGCTTGCCGAAATGATGGCGCCCATCACCAGGGCCAGCGGCAGGATCTTGATCAAATGTTGCCCGGCCATCCAGGCCACCAGGAAGCCCGTGATGCCGTAGTTGGCGGCCACGCCCGATTGCAAACGGCCTTGGATGGCGGAAGTTTCGCATATGCCGGCCAGCCCGGCCAAAGCGCCGCCCATGGCCATGACCGCCACTACGTGCAGGCCATAGCGCATTCCGGCGCTCTCGGCCACCTTGCGGTTGCTTTTCATGACCCGCAGCATCAGGCCCCAGCGCGTGCGGGTCAACAGCACATGCAATCCCACCGCCAGGGCGATGGCGATGAAGAGACCGGCGTGCAGCCGCGAACCGAGATAGCTGGGCAGCTTGGCCGCCTCCGGAAAAGGAGGTGAGGCAGGCCAGCCCAGGTTGTTCGGATCCCTCCAAGGCCCGTAAACGGCCCAATCCACCAGCAAAGAGCCCACATAATTGAAAAGCAAGGTGGTCAGGGTTTCGTTCACGCCCACGCGCGCGCGCAGAAAACCCGGCACCAATCCCCACGCCGCACCTCCCGCCCCGGCGCACAGCAACATCGCCGGCAACGCGATGAATGCGGGCGTCGCGGCCGGGAAGCGCAGCACGAAGAAAGTCCCTACGAACGCGCCCAGATAGAATTGCCCCGACTGGCCCACTGACAAGAGCCCCAGGCGGGCGGGCACGGCTGCGGCCAGGGCGCAAAACAGGATAGGCGTGGTCTTGACCAGGGTTTCCGTGGCGGAATACTTGTCGCCGAAGGCGCCGAGCGCCACCTGCCAGATCAGTTCCAGGGGATGCTTCCCCAGCAACAGGAAAAAGCCGGCGCATAGCGCCAGGAAAAGCAGGGCGGTGCCGATCGCCCAAGCGGTTTCTCGCAGCCAAGGCCGGTTCGTCATTCCGCTCCCATCATCAGGGCGCCGATGGTGTTCCGATCCGCATTCTCGTGGTCGATGGTGCGCAGGATTTTCCCGTGGAACAGGACCGCGATGCGATGGGCGTATGTCAGCAGGTCGTCCAGATCCTCGCTGATCCACAGGACGGCCGAACCCTTGCTGGCATAACCGAATAGCTTGGCGTAAATGGCTTGCGTGGCGGAAACGTCCAGCCCCATGGTGGGATAGCAGGCGATAACCAGGCCGGGGACATCCGGGCTTCCGGAGGGCAAACCGCCCAACTCCCGCGCCGAAACCAGCTTCTGCAGGTTTCCGCCCGAGAGCTGGCCGGCCTTGCGGCGCGGATCGCGCGGACGCACGTCGAAGCCTTCCAAGGCTTTTTCGGTGTTCTGCTGGGCACTGCCCCAACGCAGCCAAAAGGGGAACTCGGTGATTTTCTTAACATGAAGGTTGACCATGAGATCGAGTTCCGCGGCCACGGCGTTTTGCAAAGGTCGCTCGGGAATGTAGGAGACGCGCCGGTAATCGGCGCGCACCGCGCCTTCCCGGTGGATGGGTTCCCCGTCCAGGATCACTTCGCCGGCGGCGGGCCGCAAGAGGCCCGCGACGGCGTCGGCCAGCAACCCCTGTCCGTTCCCGGAAACCCCAGCGATGCCCAGGATCTCTCCGGCCGCGATGGTGAAGCCTATGTTCTCGATGCTGTCGAAGGCGTCCCCGGCGCTAAGGCCTTGCACTTCCAGCCGGGGCTTGAGGGCCGTCGGGGCCGGGATACGGTCGGCCTTGCGCAGGTTGCTTTCCCCCACCATGAGCCGGGCCAGCTCGCTGGAGGTGAGGCCTTCCGCAGCCTTCTCTTCGATCAGGCGCCCTTGGCGCAACACGGCTACCATTGCTGGCGCAATGGATCACGTCATCGAATTTATGCGTGATAAGAATCACGGCCCTGCCTTCATCGGCGATGGCCCGTACCCGTTCGTAAAGGCGCTTGGTTTCGATCGGGGTCAGCACCGAGGTGGGCTCATCGAGGATAACCACCTTGGCGTCCAGATTCAGCACCTTCGCCAATTCCAGCAATTGCATCTGGCCAACGCTGATCTCGGATACCAATACGTCCGGATCCAGCTCCGGAGCCAGCCCGCGCAAGGCTCCCAATTGGGCCTCAGCGCGTTCCCGGCGGCGGGAAGGCAGGAAAGGAGGGGCGGGATGGGCGAGCAGGAGGTTCTCCCGCACGGAAAGGGCGGGCACCAGGCTGAAATGCTGGAAGACCATACCGATCCCGGTCGCCATGGCGGCCCGCGGGGAGCTGATATCCGCCTTTTTCCCGTCGATGAGGATTTCCCCTTCGTCGGCGCGGTAGAAGCCGTAAAGGATCTTCATCAAGGTGCTTTTGCCCGCTCCGTTCTCGCCGAGCAAGGCCAGTACCTCACCTGAACTGATCTCCAGGCTTACGTCCTGGTTGGCAAGGACGTTCCCGAAGCGTTTGGTGATTCCCGACATTTTCAGATGCATTGTGTTCTGACCCAACCGGATGCAAGGCGCAACAGGCCGGATACGCTACTTATCCGGCCGGAGCCGCAAGGTTGCTTCACGGCTTCCCCTATAGATTCCAAAGGGCCACGAATTGGGGATGGTTCACATCCTGCTTGGTGAAGCCCAGAAAGTTCTGGAAGTATTCGTACTCGCAACCGAGCATGAGCTTTCCGGGTGCGCACCAAAAATTGCTGACGTCCAGCAGCAAGGTAGGCTGCATCTGCCACCAGAAATCCTGGCCGTCCCCTTCACCCGTATAAAAGTCGAACCAACCGTTGAAATCCATCTTCACCGGCCCCAGATTGATGGGCAGGTTCCAAACCGGGTTGATCTGAAAACTCACCCCGTCCGCGGACATCTCATCGCGGACGAAGAAATTGACGAAGGCGTACGCGAAGCCGGGGGTTTTTAAATCGACGCCAAGTCCCGTGCAGTAGGCGGGAGTGACTCCCGAGGCCAAGTCTATTTCCTCGGCCAACAGCAAATCGCTCACGGGCCCGAAGCCGACATCCTTTCCGGATATCTTGCCTGCGCTGAGCCTGGAGTGCAATTCGCTGTACATCGACATCGCCTTTTTATCGTCGAAGCGGGGGCCTTGGTTGATATCGGTAAAGAAAAAGTTATCGCCGTATGTCCAGCCGTTCGCCACCTCCAAGGTCCACATGGGGAACAGTTTGCCGCCTTCCACTCCGGAGCCGAATAGTTCCTTGGCCATATCCGCACCATACAGGAATTGGATGTCCGCCGCGGTGAATCCGCCCGCCAAGGCCGGAGTCGCCGCCGTAGCGAGCAAGCCCGCCAATCCCAATGTGCCGATCGTCTTTCTCGTTCCCATGTCCTCTCCTCGTTTCCTTCCCGCGCATGGATCCAGCCACAGCGGCGGAAGCATGCGTCGTCCTTGCAGATGAAACTAGGCTGTTGGTGGGGAAAGCCGCCATCCCCCATTCGGGGGATTTTTTCCGGGATTATCGGAGGATGCCGGACTCGACCGCGCGCGTCACGGCGAGCAGTCGATTGTTCACTTCGAGCTTGTGGAAGATGCTCTTGAGATGCGTTTTGACAGTGCTGGGCGCGACGAAAAGCGATCCGGCGATCTCTTTATTGGACTTGCCCTCGCGCATGGCTTGCAGCACTTCGATTTCCCGTTCGCTGAGTTCGCGGGACGCGCATTGCGATTCCGCGGGAACCTGGTTTCCCAACGCGGATAGATCGGCCAGGCCCATATGCGCGGCCAGGATCTCAGC
>JBDSWM010000323.1:0-21499 GCA_039926685.1 Fibrobacteria bacterium
AAGCGGGGGCGCGGGAGCGCGCCGGGGCGAATCGGCGGAAGCGCGCAGCATCGCCGTTAAGCGTCGTGCAGAGGCGTGGCATGCGACCCCCTAAGAGTCCAACAGCATCCACGCCAGGTTTTAGAAACGCTCCAGTGGAGCGTTTCCATTGATGGCCAACGGGGAATCTAGAGCTTATAAGGCGGTGTGACCCACAGCAGCGAATAGCAAGCGCTGGAGCCGTCTGAGCCCCGGCGCGCTCCCGGGCCCCCGCGGACCCCCGCGCGCTAACGCGCGCCGTGTCCCGTCACCACCACCCACACCGTGCGCAGCAGGATCAGCAGGTCCAGCGAGATGGACATGTTCTCGAAGTACCACAGATCGAAAAGCACCTTGGTCTTCACGTCGTCGATGCTGGTGTCGTAGCGGTGCTTCACCTGCGCCCAACCGGTCAGGCCGGGCTTCATCTTGAGGCGGCGCAGATAAAGGGGCACTTCGTGCTTGAGCTGGTTGATGAAATGCTGGCGCTCCGGCCGCGGGCCCACCAGGCTCATGTCCCCGATCAGTATGCACCATAGCTGCGGCAGTTCGTCGATGCGGCTGCGGCGCAGGATCCGGCCCAGGCGGGTGACGCGGGTGTCGCCAAGGGTGGCCCATTGCGGGCCCTGGCTTTCCGCGTCCGTGCGCATGGTGCGGAACTTGTGCACCCGGATGCGCTTGCCGTACAGGCCGATGCGCTCCTGGCTGTAGAAAACCGGGCCGGGTGAATCCAGCTTGACCCACAAAGCCGTGAGCAGCATCAAAGGGGAGGCCAGGACCAGCACGGCGGCGGAAATGGTGATATCCATCAGGCGTTTGATCTGCGCCTCCCAAACGGGCATATGCTCGGGGAACAGCACCTTGAGGGTGATGCCGTGCACGGCGCTGGTCTTGAAATGGCCGCTGGCCACGTCATAGAGATCGGGCACGATGAAGATGGAGAGCGGGTACTCAGCCACGTAGGAGAGGACGCGGATGATTTCGTTGTGGGACGCGGATTCATGGCTGATGATGATCCCGCCGATGCGGTGGCGCGTGATGATGTCGGGGAGATCGGCGTACTTGCCGAGCACTGGCTTGCCCTGGTATTCCCTGCCTTTGAGCGCGGCGTTCTCGTCCACGTAGCCGAAAAGCTCCCAGCCCATTTCCGGCACCTCCCGCAATTCGGTTTGCAGCTTATGGCCGGCCTCGGTGGCGCCCAATACGAGTATGCGATCGAGCCCGATGCCTTTGCGCAATAGCCTGCGCACCAAGCCTTGCGCCAGCATGCGGAAACCGTTCACGGAGACGAGAAAAGTGCCCCAATAAGATGCGAAGGACGCCGCGCGCGACCAGGTGAAGATATGGTCGAGGCGGTGATGGTAAATCTGCTCCAGGATGTCCGAGCCCGTGGTCACGGCGAAGATGATCAGGCAGCCGGTGGTGATTTCCTTGGAAACCACAAGCAATTGCACCGCGCGGGATTGCAGGTACCAATCGCGGTACAAGCCCGTGATGAAGAAGTAGGCGATCCAGATAAGGGATAGGATGAAGGTGATGCGGGTGAAATGCGCGAAGTCGCGATGGGGATCGAATGCGTCCGGAAAGAGGCTGCTCTTATAGCGCATCCAGAAAATGAGCGCGAACGACAGGTTGATGGAAACCGCATCGGAAACGAAAATGAGGTATTTCTCGAATTTCCTGGCAAGCATTACGAATTTCCGCGAAGTTCGATGGGGGTTAAACTACAAGAAAAGGGGCGCCGGCCCCTGGTCGCTTATCTCGGAAACGGGAGGGATGTTCCCGAAGCGACCGCGGGGGGAAATTTATAAAAAAGAGATGCGCATTGTGCGGGCCCGTGCCTAGGCCATGCGCCAGCGAGGAGTCTGTGTATAAGCCTCGCGGGCGCCTGCACCGGCGTTCGGTAGCCTCAGGGAACCGGGTAGATTTCCCCATCGTCGCAAAACTGTTGTTGAACAGGGCCGAAGACGTTCTCGGGAATGCTTTCGGAGCAAAACCCTCCTACCACGAAAAGGCGGTCGCCCATGGGAATCACCTTGGCGCGGCGCCTGCCTCTCAGTAATGGGGATTCTTCCGACCAAACGCGGCGCAGAGGATCGAAGCTGCGGATTTTGTTGGCGAGGGTATAGCTCGTTTCCAATCCGCCGAAGGAATAGATTTTCCCGTCATGGCCCCAAATCGGTCCGGGCTGATAAGCCGGGAAAGGGGGCATACCGTCTCCTGAGGACGGAGAGGTCCACTCATTGGCAGCCGGATCGTAAATGCCGAAATGCCCCGATTTCAGGAAATAAATCTTTCCATCAAGGACCGTCACCGAACCTCCCTGGAAGTTGAAATCATAGATTGAGTTATAATAGTAAGGAGGATACAGATACTGCATTAATGTCCAAACCCCAGTGGAAAAGTCGAATTCGTGGATGGCCTGAGTGTCATAGCCGTATTTGTTAACCTCCTTGCCAAATATATAGAGCTTGTTCCCAACCACTGCGGCCAATGGTTCCAAGATGGGGTTAAGCATAGCGGGGCCGGACGTCCAAGAATCGGTTTGTGGATCATAAATATCCATTTGCTGTAAAACACCTAGGTAGGCCTGACCACCCTCACTCTGCGCCATCCCACCGATCAGGTAAATCTTCCCTCCATAAGCTACCGCGACAGATTTTTTCCGCGCGGGGGCGGGGATGGGGGCCTTGAGGGAAAAGCTACTGGTCGCCGTATCAAAAGCCACGTTCCGATCGTCCCGACCTCCATCCCCTTCAGTATCGGTGCCTCCCATGACATAAATCTTTCCGCCCAGTCCGACTACCGAGGCACCCCGCTCCGGAAAGGCGAGAGGTAATGAGGAGGTGACCGTGAAGGAGATCGTGTCCAATCCAATGAAGCCGTCATCGTCCGTGGCCCTGAGCACGCATTGGAAGTTCTTTTGCAGAATCGCCGGCATGGTGATAATGGTATCGGGTCCGCTGGTCCGGATGAAGCTGCCGCGATTTCCGATGTCCCATTCCCACTTTGAAATCGATCCGAAGCGCTGGGTCGCGGAGCCTCGCAATTGGCAGGCCAGACCCGCCGATACGATGGAGTCCCGGCCGGCAAAAACGATGGGCTTGTCGTCGATCACGGAATAGCTAAGGGTCGTCTCCCATTTACTACCTGCCTCGTCCTTCATGACCACCTTGATGTAGGCCGGTCCCGATTTCGCCGCGGTCGCGAAAACCAGGGTATCCTCGCCTATGAAACCCAAATCCGCGCGCACCCGGATGGGCGTATTTCCGGAGCCCGGAAACCAAGCCAGGGAATCATTGGAACGGGTTTTATTCCGGTACCGCAAGACTACTCGCGCGGAATCCATCCGGGAAAAGACGCCGTCGGTAGTATCGAGCAGCTCCAGATCGAGGAAGGTGCGCACCCAAGCGGGAGAGGGTGCATGCAAAGCGACGAAGCGAAAATTCGCGCCTAGGTCGTCGGATATGTTGCGCGCTTTCACGCGGTATTCCACGTTCAAGGAAAAGCTATCGTCCTGAAGGGCCGCGTACCCGCCGCCGCCACGGGGGAATAAGGTATCGCGATAAACGGTATCGCGGAGGCGCACGATTGGAAGCGGCGACAAATCGGTATACTGCGCGTTGTCCCGGAACAAAGCGTAGTCTTGAAGCAAGGCATACTTCACGGGAGACCACGAGACCCGCGCCACGCCGTTCAACGTATCGTAGTCCACGCGCAGGCCGGTGATGACGGGAATGCCGGTAAATGCCATCCGCAGGGTATCGGCCAGGGTATCGGTAGAGCCGGTACGGATCCGGAAACCCGAATAAAGCTGCGTATACTGAGGCAGGGTGGTCGAAACCCGGATGCTATATGCGCCGGCCGCGAGTCCGCTAAAGCGGAACTCGCCGGTCTCGGAGACGTTGGTGTAATATTGGGTGCCGAGAATTTCGACCGTTGCCGTCGAGGCGAGGTGATTGGGTTGCAACGCGATATATCCGGTGATGGACCCGGGAGGGCCCAGCGTGTCGGCGTCCAAGGTTTTCGTATTCCCGCTTACAATCAGGGAATCCTGGTAGGATGCGAGCGTATCCAACGATCCGAGAATGTTGTATTCCCCATTCTTCAGGGAGTCCAGGCGGAATTCGCCTTTGGCGTCGGTCAAAGTCAGATAAGATCCCTGCGCATCCATGCCGTCGGGTTTGGGGCTCCAGTTCACGGGATATAGCCGGACCTTCGCGCCTACCGCCGGCTTGCCTCCGGCGAGGTACAATCTACCCACCACTTCATTCTCCACTTCCGTTCCCAGTGGCGCGTCCGGGCCGCTTTCCTTGTCGCACGCGGAAAAGCCGACGGCAAGGAGGCAGATCAGGGTTTTCCAGCTTTTGCGTATCATGTTGTTTCCTTATTTCGAAATCGGGAATACTTGGAAATTGCATTGGAAGACTTTATCGTCCGGCTTGGGCTTCTCGCTCAAGCTCAGGAGCTTTTTGCGCAGGGACTTGATTTCTCCTTTGGCCTTTTGGAATGCTTCGGCGGACAGCACCAGCGACAGGGAGGAGATGTCCCTTTCCTCGCGGTCGAACCGATCCAAAGCCTCCATGCCCAATTGCATATTGGCTTTCAGAAAGGCCGCCAAATGCAGGGACTTGATGGATGGATCCTTGGTGAGCACCGGCGAGGAGGGAAGCATGCGCCCCGACGCATCAGGACGGACCAGATCGAGCCTTTCCAGTAGAGCGATAGCTTCCTTCGCCTGCTGGGGACGGATGGAAGGATTAAGCGCCTTTGCCAGCGCGCGGAAGTCCCCCCGGTATTCATGGATGAAAAGGAGCTCCCGGATGGCCGCATGATACCATTTGCTGTAGTAATCGAATTTATCCTTGCCGACCACATCCGACTTGAATTCCTTGAAGGACGTCATCCGCTCCAGGAAACGGTTTTTATCTTCCAGCGAAGCCGCTTGCGCGTACTGGACCATGGCTTCGAAATATTCGCTCTCCGTGCGGCCGAGCTTGAGCAGCGCGACCAGCCTCATGAGATAGGTGCCGGTGAGGCTGATGCGGCCTTTCACCAAATCGGCGAACCAACCCGACGAACTGGTACCGATGGCTTCCTGGATATACCGGTGCGAAAATTTGGGATTGCGCGCCTTTTCAACCCGGTAATACTCCTCCAGGAACTGGCGGAAGTCCGTGAAAGAGAAAATGCGCGGAGCGTTCGTTTGCATGGATTCCTGGGGTGCTGGAGATAATTTAACACCGCCCGGGAGCGAAGTATGCTCTATTTCTTAGAGCGCCATGTCGCGAAAAAGCCTATTTATAGAAGCGCAATACCTGAGTGGGCGCCTGGATGATATCCAAGGCGTCGATGCGTTTGAGCGCCTTGCTCACTTTGGCGTCCTTGGTGGTATGGGTCAGGAAAATGACGGGCACATGCTCCGGGTCATGCTCGGGTTTCTGCATCAGGGCCCGGATGGAGATGCCTTCTTCGCCCAGGATGGCTGTGACCTTGGCGAGCACACCGGGCTTGTCCACCGCCGTGAGGCGCAGGTAGAACTCCGTTTCCAATTCTCCGATGGGAAGCAGTTCGGCCGGATTGCCCGCGGCGAAGAATCCCATGCCCTGGGCGATGGGATGCCCCGTGGCCAATTGACGCGCCAGGGAAACCAGATCGGCGACCACAGAGCTGGCGGTGGGCAATTTGCCGGCGCCGGCGCCGGTCAGTAGGATGGGCCCCACCGAGGACGTCTTCACGAATACCGCGTTCAGTACGCCGTGCACCGTTGCCAGCTGATGTTTCTTTTCCAGCAAGGCGGGATACACGTTGGCCTGGATATTCCCGGCCGCATCCTGGGATACGATGCCCAGCAGCTTGATGGCGAATCCCATTTCCTCCGCCATCTGGATATCGATGGCGGAAATGGTGTTGATGCCTTCTACGCTCATGCGGGCGTAGTCCACGTATTTCCCGTAACACAGGGACGCCAATAGCGCCACCTTATGCGCCGAATCGGTCCCTTCGATGTCGAAAGCCGGATCCGCTTCCGCATAGCCCAATTCCTGCGCGCTCTCGAGGGCGGTCGCGAAGCCGAGCTTTTTGCCCGTCATTTCCGACAGGATATAGTTGCAGGTCCCATTGATGATGCAGGCCAGGCCGTGGATATCGTTGGCGATGAAGGATTCCTGCAAGGTACGGATGATGGGAATGCCGCCCCCGACAGCCGCTTCGAACAAAAGGAAGCATCCGCTTTTCTCGGCCAGCGGAAAGAGCTCCTTGCCGTGCTTGGCGAGCAGGGCCTTGTTGGCGGTGATGACGTGCTTTTTGTGCCGGAAGGCGGATTCCAGCCAGGCTTTGGGCGCATCCTCGCCGCCGGCCATTTCCAAGACCACGTCCACATCCGGGCGGGAAACCAGTTCCAGGGGGGATTGCGTCAGGAATACCGGCGTTGAGGCGGGATTCCCCGCGGTGGCTTTCCCCGTCCTGGCTTGATCCAGGCGCGCTCGCGAACGGGAGCATAGGGCGGTGACTTCGAAATCGAAGCCCAAATTGCCGGCGAAAAATTCCCGATGCTTCTCCATCAGCTGTAATACTCCGGATCCCACAGTACCCAAGCCGATTATCCCTACGCGTATCTTCATGTCCCGGAATTTAGCAAGAATGGCGGAGAATTTGCCGTTATCCGGACTGGAAGCGCGGTGGGCCAAACCCTAAAGGCGGGGTCGGGTTCCTGCGTCGATCCGGGGTTTTACCCCGCCCATGGGCAGGGAGGGAATTCCTGGATCAGTCCGCCAGGTCGTAAGATCGGCTCAGAGTTGCCCATGCGAAAAACCACCCGTTCCTTGCTTAAATCCCTGCTGCCCTTTCTGCCCTCCCTGCTGTGTTCACCTGTTTGGGCAGGGGTGTTGTACGTTTCGCCCCAGGCGAAGCCGAACGCATCTTGTTCGGCCGCCGATCCCTGCAGCCTGGTCCAGGCCCGGGAGCGGGCCAGGGCATTGCTCCCCGCGGCCACGGGCGACGTGATCGTGCAATTGAGCGGGGGCGTTTATGAAATGAACGCCGCCTTCACGTTGGACGCGCGCGATGCGGGCCGGCCAGGGGTGCATATGGTTTACCAGGCGGCTCCGGGGCAGATCCCGATCCTGAGCGGGGGCCGGCCAGTGGTGGGTTGGACGCTTTTTGACGAAGACAGGGATATCTGGTGCGCCAGGGTCCCCACGGGCCTCCGCACGCGGCAGATTTACGTCAACGAGGTCCGCGCCGTCCGCGCCCGCGGTCAAACGGATCCGGGAGGCTTTGTAAAAACCGGGACTGGATTCCGAACTTCCGGAAACCTGGACTTTCTGATGGGGGCCCGGAATGCTGAAGTGGTTTCGCGGTTGACCTGGAAGGAGTTCCGCTGTCCGGTGGATTCCGTTTCCGGGGAAGAAATAAGGATGGCCGAGCCATGCTGGAGCCAGAGCCAGGCGGATGTCAGCATGCCGTTGAATCGGATTTCCTGGTTTGAGAACGCTTATTCCCTGCTGGATGAGGAAGGGGAATGGTATCTCGATGATTCTTGCGGGCGGTTGTATTATAAGCCTAGAGCCGCCGATAACATGCTCACCGCGCGGGTGGTGGCTCCCGTGCTGGAGTCCTTGCTGATTGCCCGCGGCACCGCCGATCATCCATTGGCGAATCTTAGGATCAGCGGCTTGACCTTCGCCTATTCCACCTGGATGCTGCCCAGCACCGGCGTGGGCTATCCGGATTTGCAAAGCACCTACATGTACGGCGATGACGGATACGGCGGGGACAAGATTCCCTCCTCGGTGGCGTTCTGGTTCGCGGACAGCCTGGTTCTGGAGGATAATGCTTTCAGGGCCATGGGCGGCAATGGACCCGCACTGGAAGCCGGTTGCCGCCATGACCGGATTTCCGGGAATAGGATCGCGGATATTTCCGGTAATGGATTGCATATCGGCAACATCACGGCGAACCCGAGAGACATCCGGGAAAGGGTGGAGGGGATCACCGTGGACAACAATTCCGTGGCCCGCATCGGTCAGGAATACCATGGGGCCTGCGGCATTTTCGTGGGCTATGTCGCGGAAACGCGCGTCCTGCACAACGATATCAGCGAAGTGCCGTATACGGGGATTTCCCTGGGGTGGGGTTGGGGGCGCCCTGCCAATATGAAGAACAACGAGGTGGCCTACAACCATGTCCACCATCATATGAACACCCTGGCGGACGGAGGGGGAATCTACACCTTGGGGTCCCAACCCGGCACCCGCATCCACCACAATTTCGTGCATGATCAAGCCCACGATTACGGCGCTCTCTACCCTGATCAAGGATCGAGCTATTTGCGTTGGGACAGCAATGTGGTCCAGGGCGTACGCCAATGGTTTTTCATGTCGAACGGCGGCATGTACGGCAATGCCATTTTCGGGAACTATTCCGACACGCGCTCGGCCGTGATCGTGGGAATCGAGTGCCAAGTGGATTCAAACCATGTGGTTTCCGATGGTGAATGGCCAAGCGGGGCCTTGGACATCATCGCAGAGGCGGGCTTGGAAATGCGTTTCCGGGAAGAATCCCAACCCACTGGCTTCCTTTCCGCCCGTGGCGGCAAAGCAAAAGGGGCGCTCGCGATTCCCGGAACGGACCCGGCGCTTTTCAAAACCGCTCCGCAAAGAGGGCGGTGGCGATGGGTGGCGCCGGCGCGCGCGCGGAACCTTTTGGGCGCGGCGATCGCCCCTTAAAGCGCATTCCAACAGCGGGGTCCAGGGACTGGATTTTCGTTTTTTTTCTACTTTAATCCCTGCAAATAAATACCCATTCGCCGGTAACGGCGATCCGGATAAAGTCTCCCTAACGGCCGCAGGCAATCGACGGTTCGGAAGGCAACAAGGAAAGTGAAGCATGGCTAAGAAAGTGGCATTGGTCACCGGCATTACGGGACAAGATGGATCCTACCTCGCGGAATTCCTTCTGCAGAAAGGCTATGACGTCCATGGCATCATCCGCCGCACTTCGCTGTTCAACCGCGATAGGATCGAAGAGGCGCGCAACAAGGCCCGGAATTCCGGATTGGTATACGATCTCCACTACGGGGACATGGGCGACTCCAGCAGCCTGAATCGCATCATCGCCGTCACGCGCCCGGACGAAGTGTATAACCTGGCCGCCCAGAGCCATGTCCAGGTTTCCTTCGATTCCCCCGAGTTCACCGCCGATGTCGATGCCACCGGCGTCCTACGCTTGATGGAAGCCGTTCGCAGCAACAAGCTGCCCAGCCGCATCTACCAGGCTTCCACCTCCGAGCTGTTCGGAAAGGTGATGGAAGTGCCGCAATCCGAGAAGACTCCCTTCTACCCCCGTTCCCCGTATGGGGTTGCCAAGCTCTACGCATTCTGGATCGTCAAGAACTACCGGGAATCCTATAACATGCATGCCAGCAACGGCATCCTGTTCAACCATGAATCGCCCCGTCGCGGCGAAAATTTCGTCACCCGCAAGGTCACCCTGTCCCTGGCCAAAATCAAGGCCGGCCAGCAGCAAACCGTGCGGATGGGAAACCTGGACTCCCAGCGCGATTGGGGTTATGCCAAGGATTACGTGGAAATGATGTGGATGATGCTGCAGCAGCCTGAGCCGGACGATTATGTCGCCGCAACCGGCGAAATGCACACCATCCGGGAATTCATCGAAAAGGCCGCCCCCTATGCGGGATATGACATCGCCTGGGAGGGTGAAGGCGTCAAGGAAGTCGGACGGGATCGGAAATCCGGCAAAGTCATCGTCGAGGTGGATCCGAAATTCTTCCGCCCCTCCGAAGTGGAGCAATTGCTCGGTGATCCCAGCAAGGCCAAGAAAAAGCTGGGCTGGGAGCCCAAGGTGAAATTCGAGGAACTGGTGGAAATCATGATGAAGGCCGATCTCAAGGCCTTCGCCTGATCCCGGGAGGGGCGCGTATCGCCCCTCACTCTATCCCATGTCGCTGCGAGACTCCCCGGTGACCCGAGACGCAAGCCTCACGGCTCCAATCGCATCCGCCGTTTTTTTCCTGGCCCTGTCCTCTGTCCATGGCCAAGGCAAACCCGATCTGGACATCTCCGCCGACAGCCCGTCTTTTCAGACCTTGCGTCGCATCCAGACCCGTTCCGCCCTCCTGTTACCGGACCAGGCTTTTCCCCAAAGCGAACGGGCCGTGGAGGGCTACTTGGCCGACAAACGGCTTACTCCCGCCGATTCCGCCGCCTTGACCCTTTCCCTGCCGGGCTTTCGGCGCGAATGGATCCAATGGGTTGATACGGCCCGCCGGCATTCGCTATACGTTTCCCCCGCCTTGAACCTGGCCTGGCACAGCGAAACCCATACGGATTCCAACGATGCCGCCAGATTGGCCGGTGTGGGCGGGAGCCTGTACGGCCAACTGGCGCCCCACCTTTCCTTCTACAGCCGCGGCCTGGTTTATACGGAGTACACGGACAAGGCCCAGTTCACCCATCAGTTCAGCCCTGAACAAGGGGAAACCTATTCGGTGGAGAAAGGCGCCGGCGACAGTTTGCTGGCGGACAGGACGTTCAACCGCTTTGAATGCTATGTGCTGGCGGACTTGCCTTGGGGCATCACTGTGAAAGCCGGGCGCGACCGGGTCCACACGGGTCCGGGCTATTTCTCCTCCCTGATGGCGACGCGGGATACCCCGCCTTATTGGCTCATGGAGGCGCGCGTCGATTTCGCTTCCTGGCTCTCCCTGGACGATTACCTGTTGCGTATGACCGATACCCGGCACGACATCCAGAAATACGCCAACCTGCATCGCTTCGAGTTCAAGCCTGGGAAGTCCCTCAGCCTTGCCTTCCAGGACATAGTCATCTATCAGGACCGGGACCCGGATTGGCGCTATGCCCTTCCGCTCGCGCCCCTTACCTTCACCGAATCGGATATGGGCGGGCCCGACAACTCGGCCATGGGCTTCGATTTCCTCTATGCGGGCATTCGCAACCTGTCAGTCTGGGGAGAACTCTTCATAGACGACCTGTTAGGGCCGAGCTCATTTTTCGACGACTTCTGGGAAAACCGCTGGGCGGGCCTGGCCGGTTTCCAGGTCACCTCCCCGTTACCTTGGGTGGATGCGGATCTGGTGGTGGAATACGGCCATGTGGAACCATGGACCTACAATGGCCGCCAAGCGCAGACCAGCTTCAAGCATTTCAATGTGCCCAGCTCCAGCAAGCTGGGGCCGGATTCCCGCACCTGGGACGCCCAACTGTCTTATCGGCCGGTGAAGTGGGCGCAGGTGAAAGAGCGGCTGGACTTCAGCGATAAGGGTCTGGGCCGCCAGGGTGCCCTGGGCGCCATCCACGACGACGCGGTGGATGGCCTGACTAAAAAATGGCTGAGCGGGCACGTGGCCTCCCGGCGGGTATGGGCGCAGGAAGTGGCCCTATCCTACCGCCAATTCCTATCGGTGGAATTGGGATGGGCCATGGATTTCGGGGACGCGGAAGCGAACGCGCTTTCCCTGGTTTGCCAAGCAATGTGGTAAGCCGCGACGATGGCTTCCTGGCCATGCGAAGTCCTGTCCACTTTTGTTGCCTTATGAACCCAAGCTACCAGATAAGCAAGGGGAGGTTATTGGACAAGCGAAAGGGTGCGAACGGACTTGGCATTCGGTGTCTGAACCTCGACTAGGTATAGCCCACCTTCCAAGATTGGACAAGGAACGGAAAATCCGCCCTTGGATGCCTCAGCGGTTATCGCCATGAGCCGCTTTCCCGCAAGTGAGTAAAGCGTGACATGAATCGTGCCCTGGACATGGGCATCCAGTTTTATGGATAACCGGTTATTGGAAATGCGGGCGGATAGGTTTTCCTTCCGGGAAATTCGTTTTCCGACCGATACGGTAGGCTCATGCGATGCCGTGAGTATTGACCCTCGTTCACCTACGGCTACATATTGCGTGTCAGTCGAAACGACGGAGAGCAGAATGGGTTCCGCGGACGAGTGTGTATCGGCACGGTCGTTTGACCAAGTGACTCCGTCAGTCGAGGAAAAGATATCCCCGGAGGGTCCTGCAGCTATTAATTGACTACCGGACCAAATAACGGATCTTAAAGCGCCTGGCGATGCTGACTGTTTTGACCATTGATGACCATCTGGAGAAGTGTAAACAAGTGATGACCCAACTAGAACAAATTGGGATCCCGCCCAAATCAGACTGTGCCTTAGTGAAGGGGCGTAGATAATGCGCGCAGACCATGTGTCTCCGCCATCATCTGAAGTAAACATTGATGGAGATTCATTATCCGATGCCATTGCAACGTAGGTGCTTCCAGACCAAGCCAGTGAGTGGAAATGCCATGGTTTACCAGCACTAAAACGCCATTCTCGTTCGAAGTCTTTAAGATCCCAGGCTATGCCCTCATAGGATATGGCATAATTGACACCAACCGCAATAATTTGCTTGCCATCCCATTTTACTTCGACAGTGGCTAACAGATTCGGATGTCGAACCTTCCAGTCAATCCCATCTGGCGAAGTCATAATGACGGTACTGTAATTGATGTCGCTACCGGCAGCAATTAATTGGTTACCCGCCCATGTCACGGATACTAATGTTATCGTGGCATCGGAAAATCTTTGCTGCCAGGTTACTCCATTCTCGGATGTGACAATGGTGCCTTTATCGCCGACCGCCACGAATTGATTTCCTGTCCAGGTGATGGAATTCAGACTCGCCCTGGTCACCCATTTGTTATTCCAAACCGACCAGTCCGCGCCATCGGTAGAGATTCCGATTTCACCATTGGCTCCTATCAGCACAAAATGGCCATCGCGCCAACTGAAATCGGAAAGGCCATGGAAACCCGGATTTCGTTTCGTCCAGGTAATCCCGTCCGGCGAGGTCACCAAGGTATCGCTGACCAGAGCGAGGAATTGGGTTCCGGCCCAGGAAAATTTCGTCAATGCACCCGTAACACCCAAGGAATGCTCGGCCCAGGTTTTGAAATCCGAAGAGGTGAGAATCCGACCCTCCGCGCAAGCGGCGACCAATTGATTTTCCGTCCAGGTTACCGAGGTGACTTCACACGGATTGGAAGCGCCCAATTGATTCCAGGCCAAGCCATCCGGGGAAGTCATAAGGGTTGCCTGAGCATCGACAACTACAATTTCGCTGCCTGTCCATTTCACGAAAACCAGGTTGTTGCTGTTACCGGTCGTTCTTGTCGTCCACGAAGCCGCATCAGGAGAAGTAAGGATGGTACCCGCATCGCCGACAGCCACAAGCTGGGTGCCGGTCCAAGCCAAGGAACGCAAAGCGCTTCCCGGACCGGAACGGATTATGCTCCAACGCAAACTGTCGGAGGAAATCAGGACGCGGGTTCCTCCGCCCAAAGCCAAATGTTGGCTGTCGGTTTTTACCGCTGAGAAAAGGGAATCCGTTGCGACCGGATTTCCCGTCAGCGCGGACCAAGTAATGCCGTCCTGGGTCGAGAAATAAGACTCGCTGAAGTTGGCCACCAAACGGTCTCCCAACCAGGTGGCGGACGTCAGAGGCTTCAAGCTTGGGGCAGGATTTCGGATGGTCCAGTCCAACGTGGCGGATCTAGAGGACAGGGTAAGCGAAAAAAAAGCGGCGAAGGCGATCCCGACTTTTTTCATCTCGGATCCTTGGGTGGAATTGCGAAAGAAAACGTATACAACGGAAGAATATCATTCACATTGAGTAAGTTAGGCTAACGAACAAGGCTAAACTCACGCACGAAATGTTTGCCGGTAAACTCGGTTTTGAAAACATAAACACCCCGTTCGAATCCCCGTAAGGAAAGGGAAATACGGTTATCGGAAATGGACTCTTTGGCGAAGACCTTTTTATGACCGCCAAGGTCGTAAATTTCGACTTTGGCATCTTTGGTGCCTGAGTTGGGCAAGATCACTTCAAGATGGGCTCCAACTAGGCGCAATGATATGTCGGGATTGACCGGTGCGCCGCGAAATTTTACCGGTATGGGCTCTATTTGAGAGGTGAGTATAATCCCGTGATTGCCGACGGCAACCAAAGTCGTTCCTGTCGAGGTCACGGAGAGAAGGGCATTTCCATCAAGAGTATTCTCATTCGAAAGGCGAGTGGGCTCACCAAGTATTCCTTCCATCGGGTGATTTATCCAAGAAACGCCGTCCGCAGAGGTTAGGATTGTCGCGCCTGCCACCATTAGGACACCTTGCTGTATAGTTGCCCAGGTGGAGCCTACGGCTATTATTTGATTCCCAAACGAGGCGACATCGTACAAATATGCGGAAGGGCTGAACGAGTGGGATGTCCAAGAAATACCATCTGAAGAAGTCAATATCGTGCTGTCACTAACCATAGCTACCGATTGTGATCCAATTGATTTCACGGATGTCAAACTCCACGATTCCCCTGATCTGGTTTGTCCTTTCCAAAGGACGCCATCCGAAGAGGTATAGATGGTGGGGTTGGCATATAAGCGGGTATTCTCTCCTATAGCAAGGAACTGCGATCCGGTCCAGGTTACGCATTTGAAAACCTTTTGAGACATCTCGGGAGGTGTCCAGGAGATCCATTTTAAGCCATCTTCGGATCGAAGGACAATACCCCCTTCGCTGCCTCTTCCAACCACTACAAACTCTTTACCATCCCATGTCACACCATTTAGTATTGCGCTGGTTATCGAGTCCGATTGGCGCCATGAAAT
This sequence comes from Fibrobacteria bacterium, assembly GCA_039926685.1. Taxonomy (GTDB): domain Bacteria; phylum Fibrobacterota; class Fibrobacteria; order UBA11236; family UBA11236; genus Chersky-265. The sequence goes on from JBDSWM010000323.1 coordinate 14,712, forward strand.
TCCATCCGCGGAAGCAAGTGCGACAGTTGCACCTGAATGCGTATCATTTCCAACCGCAACCAATCGATCTCCTGACCACGCGATTGACTTAAGTCCGGCCGTGGTTCCGGAGTTCATCCGGTCCCAAACCGCACCATCGGTCGAGGTGACGATATTTCCACTGTCCCCGACGGCAACCAAAAGGGTTCCAGTCCACACCACCGATCGAAGCGGCTGGGTTACGCCCATCCTATGCTTGCCTATCCATTTGAGCCCATCTTCGGAGTAACTGAAATCCTCCTTCTCGTTTAGAAGGACAAGGTGACCATTTTGCCAGGTCATGGATTTGAAGGGAACCGGAATGCCCGGATCAATTTGACTCCAGGTCTCTCCGTCAATCGAAGTGAATAGGCTATCCGGGTAGCAAATCATGAAGCGGCTACCTGTCCAGAGGTAGTTTGGATAGGTAGCGTGGGCAACCAAACGCGTGGAGGTCCAAGTGTTGAAATCGGACGTGGTTTGGATGCGTCCCTCGTTGCAAAACCCTACGATTCGCGAACCTGTCCATATGAAATAATCAACAATTTCGTTCTGGCCGGAAAAGGAGAGAGTGCAGGCGGAGTCCGATGCCATGGATCCCCAAGCAATTCCATCCGGGGAGGTCAGTACAGTGGCATGTTCATCCACAACGGCAATGGCGGTGCCTGTCCAATGGACAAAAACAAGGTTCGCATTGGTGCCTGGGTCACGAACAGTCCAATACTTCCCTTGGGGAGAGGTAATTACCGTTCCATTTTTTCCTACCGCGATGAGTTGGGTCCCTGTCCATGCCATGGAACGAAGAAGATTGGTAGAGCCGGAGCGTAATGTTGTCCAGTGAAGACTATCGGTTGAGCCGAGTACATTGCCCTTATTGTCCAAAGCCACATATTGGCTATCCATGTGGATAACATTAGAGAGTTTGGAACCCGTATCGGATGACGAACCCGAGTCCGGATTTTTGCCGAGCCGGGTCCAGGCGTCCCCGTCCGGGGAACTGAAATAGGTCCCACCGAAAACCGCCACCAAACCGTCCTGGTACCAGAATACCGAATCAAGAGGGTTTACCGATGGGAGGGGGGAGCGTACGACCCAATCGGATTGGGAAAATGAAAAGCTGACACAGCCGGATAAAATCAGAGCGGGTAAAAAATGATGGCCATTTTTCACGAAAACCCTCCTGGACTATTAGCGCTTAGGAAAAGATACGCTAAGATCGAACGGGGTGCATCGTTAAAAAGGGAGCAGGCGCGTTGTTATTGGAGATCCTTGGAACCTAGCCCGCAGCAAGAGCAATCCCGACGGGCCGGCTCCGTCTCCGAGGGGGAATGAATAGCGGCCCGGAGCGGATATTTGCCGGTCAAACCCGATTACTTTTCGACCGGAAAGATTGAATAGTTCGAATCGGTAATGTCCGGGTATTTCCACACGAACCTGGAACAAGCCACGCGTACGCGAGCATTCAAGGTTGGCAAGGCCGCGCTCATTCCAATCCTTTCGGATTCCAACCGGTGTGGCCGTATCGATTTGGAAAAGGTATTTGCCGGAGAAAGCAAACCAGTTTCCATCTGCCTCAGTGAAACCCATGTTCGGTAGGCCGTTCGCCAATTTCCCACCGTTATGCGAAACTAAAGTTCGGCCTGCGGGCTCGTTAATCAGGACGGAACCATCCGAACCGAGATTTTCGATGAAGGGGCGATTGAGCGTGGAATAGACTTTAACCATATTCCCGACGGTATCCCTGACCCAGACTTGGGTGCTGCCTGTATTTCCAAGACGGGTGAATGCCGTCCACTTACCCTGAAGTCGGTAATCGTCCGCACTGATTCCGCCGCCAAAATCCCGCAGCACGGTTTCAGAATCCCCGCCATCATGAAGGATCAAGGCATAGCCAACGCAGCAAGGGTCGGTTTTACGATATACCACATTGCCGGAGGAAATGCGGGGAAAGGACCCCATATGGGTTGCATCGCCCCCAAGATATTTCGCCGTTCCATCCGGGCTTACCTGGATGATTTGGTTTTTGTTGGACCAATAGACGGCAGTACCGTCGGTATCGACATCGTTGGTATTACCGCCGGCCGAGTCCGTGATCAAGCGGGTCAAGCCCTGCCGTAAATCCCGGACGAAGAGTTTTTTACCCGAGTTCCACACCGCGAAGTCGCCTTTGACCCGGGAGTAGTCTTCTTCAGCCCAGGCGTATAAGGAATCCCCCCGCCACTCTTTCCAGATACCGGGCAATTGCCCGTGCTGGATCACGGCCCCGACCGAGGTAAGGCGTGCGCTCGTGATTGGCAAGGAATCGCTAGGTAACGTGCGAACCGGCACCCTCGTGACTCGATCATACAAGAAGAATTCATCGTCTTTGTACAGAATCGTGCGCGTATTCGCATCCAATATCATGTCAGGAACCGAATCGACCAATTTCATCGAAGGGCCAGGGTCGCGTATTCCGTATGATTCAAAGACGGAGGATTTTATTCCAAATGTATCGGTTGCTACCACCCTCAATAATAACGCCTCGCCGGGGCCGCCATATCGCGACATATCCACTACCGTGTCCATGGCATTCGTCGCGGTTGCGATATCCTGCCGGATGCTCGACGTTGTCGGTTTCCCACGATAGAAATCGATTTTGCACGGGCCGTATTCGACCACACAGCGGGCCCGGACCCTAAGCGTCTTGGATATCAGGCAGAATGGCGGCAATTCAACCGTCAATTCCGGTGGACTAACGATCCGAAAATTCTGGAGCATGACGGCCGAGTCCCCGACTTCATCCACCACGCGAATTCTCAACTGCCTTTCGCCCGCCTGCAAACCTTTTAGGGGAACGGCTCCGAAGAAATTACCCGTTGTACCTGTAAAGGCCAGTGTAATGTTGATATTGTCGAATACCGCTTCGGCAACGTTCACTTCATAGGCGGAGTTCGCCACATGGATCGACACTTTGAGGGTATCCGATTCCAAAAAGGCCTTCCCTGCCGCCGGAGAGGATACGGTGAACACGGGTGCGGATTCGGCTGCCCATGCGGCTCGGCCCGGAACAACTATCAACCAAGGACTGAGGATAAGGAAAAGCATCTGGTGAGTGCGCATGCAACTAGAGTAACTACTTTGGGATTGCTTCGCAATTGAAAAACAAATGGATTGGCAGGTGATGTTCCCGCTAGGATTGATAGTGGGAAGCGTGGTTACTCGTTTTTCAGCCAAGGGCTACTGAAAGCGGTTCGGCGGGCCGTTGCGCCAAGCGGATCGACCGCTTGGCACGTGATTTCGGAGACGTTTTCCACGCAGATAGATCGCGTCCCAAGATACGCTCCAAGTCCTCAATATCCTGCCGATAGGCCTCAACCAAGGACTCGCGCAGGCTTTCCGGCAGAACCGGCCTGGTATTCTTCAGAATGGGCGCCAAGATTTTGCGATCGATCTTGCGCAGCGCCCGCGCCACCAGGCGGGATACGGGATTGCCCTGCTTGGCGATGATGCGTTGATGGTCGGCGCTGTGCTGGAATAGCAAGCGGCTGACCAGCCTCGCCACCCGGATCCGAAAGGGCTGGAAAAGAACGGCCTGAGGTCGCGAATCAATGGATTCGGGTTGGTATTCGGGATCGATTCCCAGGAACCGATATACTCTTCGGATGGCCTGCTTCCCATCGGCAACGATGTCTTCGTGGAACAGAACAAGGATCTGGACCTTGGGGAACCGATCGAGATAAGTACGAAGATGCCGTCCATAGAAACCATATTCCAGGATATCCTTGGCGGCGGGATGCGATTTCTGTAGCGATCCGTCGAGGAGCCGCTCCATACCGGTGGATAAATCCGTGCAAGGGATGAACCGATGCTTGATATAATGGAAATAAGCGGATACCGCACGATCGACCGGATTGCGCAGAACGAGGATCAATTTGGCGCCGGGGCAAAGCGCCTGGATTCGATCGAGTACTTCCGGCTTTCCCAGATAACTCGGTCTTTTGATCCCGCAAATCATTCCCTGGGGAGCCGAGTACGAATAGAGGATGCTCTCCTTGCCGCCATGTTCATAGTCAGGGCTTTCGAAACTGGGGATTTCGTCGATGGCCATTTGCACCGAGGGGTGCTCCCGGAGGCAATCATGGACGAAGGAGGTAGCCGCCTTCTGGGCCCCGATTATGATGAAGTTCAAGGACATGGTGACCTTCCCGGCTAGCTAATCGGAAGCCTTTCAAAGGCCCGATCATTTGACCAAGTATAAGCTGATTCCATTCCTGAAAACCACTTTTTTGGGTCTCATATTCGGGTCGATGAATAGGGTAAAATCAAAGGACTTCCCGTACGGGAAAATGGGTCCCCATTTCGGGCCGATAAAGTCCAAATAGGGCCTTAATCCACAGAGGATCCGGTTGATTTTCTATTTTGAAGCCCTACTTGAAAGTTCCAGCGGAAAGCAAGCAATGGTCATAGAGCCTGGGGAAGTGGTTACGCAAAGGCAGATGAAAAAAATCCTGGAGGCATTCCAGGGCCGGACCGTCATGGTTCTCGGGGATGTGCTCGTCGATGAGTATATCACGGGGGAGGCGAGCAGGATTTCCCCGGAGGCGCCCGTTCCTATCCTCCATGTAAAAGAATCCCATCGTACCTTGGGTGGCGCGGCCAACACGGCCGCCAATGTGTCCTCGCTTGGGGGCCGCTCGATTCTGATCGGCATGATCGGGAATGACGAGGCGGGAGAGTCGCTCAAGACCATGGCCGAAGCCTCAGGGATAGATTTCCGTCCGGTAGTCGATAAGCGCCCCACCATCAAGAAAACCCGGATTGTAGGACAGCGCCAGCAATTGTTGCGGCTCGATCACGAAGAAACCCATTATCTGGATTCCACGGCGGAAGAAGAAGTGATGCGGATTTTCCGCCGCCATTTGGCGGATGCGGAAGTGGTGGTTCTGTCGGATTATGCCAAAGGGTTTTTCACGGCCTCAATCTGCCAGGCCGTCATCCGGGAAGCCAAGGCCAAAGGGCGGCCCGTTATCGTGGATCCGCGCCCACAGCACGGCGCCTTTTATAAGGGATGCGACTATTTAACGCCCAACTGGAAAGAGAGCCAAGGGCTTTTGGGACAATCCGAGACTTCGATCACGCCGGAAGGCGTCAGGCAGAACGGCATAGCCCTGTCCTCCCAGATAGCGTCCAACGTATTGGTGACCTGCGGACCCAAGGGAATGGCCTTTTTCACGGATGGAAATCCCCAATTCACCGTACCGACGGTGGCTCGGGAAGTGTTCGATGTCAGCGGTGCCGGGGACACCGTGGTGGCCGCGTTCTCTTTGGCCAAGGCTTGCGGCTGCGAGGATCGGGAAGCCGTTACCTTGGCGAACCGGGCCGCCGGCATCGTCGTCGGGAAGCTGGGCACGGCCACGGTTACCGTCGCGGAGTTATTGGGCGAATCGCAAGAAACGAATCGGCTGCTTTCCCGCGAGCAGCTGGCTCCCCTGGCCAAGAGCCTCCGCAAACTGGGCCGCAAGCTGGTCACCTTGAACGGATCCTTCGATGTGCTGCATTCCGGCCATTTGCGGATTATTTCCGAGGCCAAAAGGCAAGGAGATCTGCTTTTCGTCGGATTGAACAGCGACGCCTCCGTAAAGGGATATAAAGGGCCTTCCCGCCCCATCATTCCCGAGGCCCAACGGGCCGAGATGTTGTTGGCCTTGCGCGACGTGGACTATGTCCATATCTTCGACGAAGCGGTGCCGATGCCTTTCCTGGAGGAGATAGCTCCGGACGTCCACGTCAATGGATCCGAATACGGAAGCGACTGTATCGAGGCCCCGACCGTCGAAAGGTTGGGGGGCCGTATCCATATCGTTTCCAAAATCCCCGGCTTGTCGACGACGAATATCCTGTCGGCATTGGGCGGCCCGGAGAAGAAAACATGAAGGCGGAGCAATCCCTTATCGTCATCACCGGCGCGGCGGGTTTCATCGGAAGCGCTTTGGCCTGGAGGCTCAACGGCATGGGACGTCATCGCCTCCTGCTGGTCGATCAATTGGGCACGTCCGCCAAGTGGAAGAACCTGGTCCCGCTCCGGTACAGCGATTATATGGAGAAGGCGGATTTTCTGGAGGCGATCCGGAACGGATCTTTTTCCGGCCAGGACGTCGAGGCGGTAATCCATATGGGCGCGTGCTCGGCGACCACGGAAATGGATGCCAGCTACCTGGCCAAGAATAATTTCGAATACAGCAAGCGCTTGGCCTCCTGGTGCCTGGATCGGGCCAAGCCGATCCGGTTCATTTACGCGTCTTCGGCGGCGACCTACGGAGACGGGGAAAACGGTTATGGGGACGATCATGCCGCCCTCGCGAACCTGCGCCCGCTCAATATGTACGGCTATTCCAAGCATATGTTCGATTTGTGGAACCAGGCCCACTCCACTTTGGATCAGGTGATCGCCCTGAAGTTTTTCAACGTATACGGCCCCAATGAATACCACAAGGGCAGCATGAAGAGCATGGTGGTCAAGGCCTACGAGCAGATCAAACAGACGGGCAAGGTGCAATTGTTCAAATCCCACCATCCGGACTATCGCGATGGCGAGCAGATGAGGGATTTCGTCTACGTGAAGGATGCCGTGGAAATGGCGCTGTTCTGCCTGGATCCCTCCGTTGCGGGCGGCACCTACAATATCGGCACCGGCGTGGCCAGGACTTGGGTGGATATGATGAATGCCTTGTTTCGATCGCTGGGAAAGGACCCGCGCATCGAATTCGTGCCGATGCCCGAAATACTGCGCG
>JBDSWM010000324.1:0-11747 GCA_039926685.1 Fibrobacteria bacterium
GCCGCGGATCTTTTTCAGGAATTCCTTGTAGGCGCCGGAATACTGGGATTCGCTCGGCTTGACCGAGGTGCTGAAATCATTGGTCCCCAGCGCGACGGTAACGATGTCCGGCTGCCATTTGGAATGATCCCATAAAGGCGCCCCGGAGCCGAACAAAGTGTTCTCATAGTAGCCGGGGAAAGGCTTGTCCGACAAGACGACCGGGTCGCCGTAGTTGTGGACCATGCCCAGGCCGGAGATGGCCTGCACCGAATATTCCGCGTTCACGGCGCGGGCCGCCACCGGACCGTAGGCCGCATAGTTGTTGTCGAAGGGTCGCCGGTCGGGGCAGGAGAGCACCTCGGCTTCATCGCCGTAGCCGACCGTATATGAATCCCCGATGAATTCGATTTTCTTGGCCGGACGGGCCGGCGGTTCAAGCAAAGCCTTCCCGACCTCCAACTGGAACCCCTCGAAGGTGGTGATGCCCTGATTGCCTTCGGTACGTTTGGTCAGCAGCAAGGTATGCTCTCCATCGGCAAGCCCCTCCGCCGCCACCTGCGAGGTTTTCCCGTCCGTACCCAGCTTCGCTTTCCACGCCCCGTCCACGATGACGTTGAAATCGTTGGATCCGCCGCCGATTTTCACGGTGATGGACTTGCCGGTAAAGCGCGCCAGGATGGAAACGCCGGGCCAGTCGCAGCGCGGTTTCTTTGGATTGGCGAAATCGAAGCGGCCGGAATATTGGATGAAAGGGTGATCGGCGGCCACGTCCACCGCCGCCGCGGAGGGAAGCGGGGCCAATATCAGGAGCAACAGACCTCGCGGTCTGTTCCTGAGCAAAATACCGAGCATATTCCCGAGTCCGTTCCTGAGCCTGATCATATCCCTGCGAAAATAGTAAGCTTTCCGATCCGGCCGAGATGCATGCGGAAGCGGATCCGGCACGGCAGGTACCGGCGCGCCCGGAAAGGGGATGGAATGCGGATTGCTAATCTATCGGACCCGATGCTCAGGCCCATCCGGAAATTGTCCCAATCCATGACCTTCCAGGCCAAGCTGCTCCTGGTATTCGTGACCCTGCTGGGTTTCGTTATGACCGTGCTGGCTTATATCCATTTCCAGTCGGAAAAGGTGCTGTTGAGGAAATCCGTGGCCAACCTTCGCAACATGGTGAACGTGGTGCATTATTCCACGCAAAGCCTGTCCACCCAAAAGCCCCTGGGCCCCAAAGAGGTGGGCCGCTTCCTGAAGGAAATCACCCTGAAGGAAGGCGCCATCGAAGCTTCCGTGATCGACTTCGAGCATCATGTGATCGCCAGTACCAACGCGGCCAGGGTTGGCTCCACTTCGGTACTGCCGTCCGACAGCATCGGAGTATGGGGGCCCGCGGAAATGCCGGATGGAAAACCGGAAAAAGTACGCTACGACGTGCGCATCCCTTTGGTCCGCCATAAGCAGGTGGAAGGCATCGTGGAGGTTTCCGTGTACCTGAACGATCTCGGAGCCTATTTGTGGAAAGCGGGCTGGGAACAGGTATTGCTGTTCCTGGTGGCCATGATCTCCGCTTTCTCCGTCTTTTTCCTGTTCCTGAAGCGGTTGCACCGGCCCTTCCGGGACATGGCCAACGCAGCCAAGAAGGTGGCCATGGGGGATTTCACCGTGCGACTGGCGGGATCGGAGTCCGGCGAAGAGCGGGAGATGGCCGCCTCGTTCAACCACATGGCGAAAAAGCTGTTGGAGCAAAGGCAGCTGGAGGAACGCCTGTTCGCGTTGGAGCGGCGCGCCATCCTTTCCGAGCTGGGAGCCAACCTGGCGCATGAAATCCGCAATCCCCTGAACCTGATGAACCTGACGCTGCATCAATTGGGCAAGGCCTACAAGCCCGAGGAAGCCGCGCGCCAAGAGCCATATCTCAAGCTTATCGCTTCCCTCAAGAACGAAGTGCGCCATCTGGACGCCATCGTCACCGAATTCCTGACCCTGGGGAGGCCTTCGCGCCTCTCCAAAAAGCGTTTCAACCTCAGGGAAATGGTTTCCGACATCGCCATCCGCCTGCATGAGCAGATCGCCGTCAAGAAGCTGCGCCTGGATCTGAGCTGCCCGGACGACATCGAACTCAACGCCGACAGGGAGCAGATGCACCTGGTGCTCCTGAACCTGATGCTCAACAGTATCGAAATGGTGCCGTCCGGATCCGCCATCGAATTCTCCGCGCGCACGGCCCGCGGATCCGGAGAAGTCGTTTGTTCCCTCTCCGACCGGGGACCCGGCATCGCCGCCGAAGACCTGGAAAAGGTATTCGATCCCTATTACACCAAACGCGCGGGCGGCATGGGCCTGGGATTGACATTGGTGCGGCGCATCGTCGAAGAGCATGGCGGCGCCATCCGCGCGGCCAACCGGGCCGAAGGCGGCGCCGAATTCCACTTTAACGTTCCCGCGGGAGTCTGACATGGGCAGGATACTGGTGGTCGACGATGAACCCGCCCAGCGGGAGATCATGCGGGAGATCCTGACCGGGGAAAACCACGAGGTGGTGGAAGCGGGCAGCGTCGATGAGGCGGAATCCGCCGTCAGAACACTGCTGCCGGACGTGGTGCTGACCGACTTGAAAATGCCCAATCGCAGCGGTCTGGTGCTGGTGGAACGGCTCGCCAAAGCGGAGAATCCGCCCGCGCTGGTGGTGATTACCGCCTTCGGGACCATCGAGAACGCGGTAAAGGCCGTAAGGCTGGGGGCATACGACTATCTGAGCAAGCCCATCGACGGAGATGAACTGTTGCTTGTGGTGAACCGGGCCCTGGAAAAGGTGGGCTTGCGGAACGAAGCCCGGCGCTTGCGTGAAGAGCTGCGCATGCGCACGGATTCGGAAATCATCGCCGAATCGGAAATCATGAGGAAGCTGTTGGAGACGGCGGAAAAGGTGGCCCATAGCGAAGCCACCGTGCTGGTGCGCGGGGAGTCGGGAACCGGGAAGGAAAAGATCGCCCGTCTCATCCACGCCAAAAGCCTCCGCAACGCCATGCCCTTCCAAAGCATCAACTGCGCCGCGTTCCCGGAAACCCTGCTGGAATCGGAACTGTTCGGGCATGAAAAAGGGGCCTTCACGGGAGCCTATGTCCGCAAGATAGGATTGATAGAAGCCGCCATGGGGGGTACGCTGTTCCTGGACGAGATCGGGGACATGGCCATCAACACCCAGACCAAGATCCTGCGCGTGCTCCAGGAAAAGGAAGTGCGCCGGGTCGGGGGCAACGGCAATGTCAAAGTGGACGTGCGCATCGTGGCCGCCACCAACCGCAACCTGGAGGAGGCTATCCGCCTGGGACGCTTCCGGGAAGATTTATTCTACCGCTTGAACGTCATCCCTTTGGCGATTCCCCCCTTGCGGGATCGGGTAGAGGACATTCCCGCCCTCGTGCTCCATTTCCTTAAAAAATCGGGCCGCAATAAAACCATGGATAAGGATGCCCTGGATTCGTTGAAGAAATATTATTGGCCGGGCAATGTGCGCGAGTTGGAGGCCGTATTGGAACGGGTCACCATCCTATCGCCGGATACCGCCATCCACAAGGATGATCTTCCCTTGGAAATGCAAACCGCGGCCAAGGAATCCCTACGCAATGGCTTCGCCTTCGAACTCCCGGCTGAGGGACTGGTATTCGAAGAATTGGAATACGAGGTGCTGAAGCAGGCCATGATCAAGGCCGGGGGGAATATGACCGAAGCGGCGCGATTGCTGGGAATGAATTACAGGGCCTTCCGCTATCGCTCCTTCAAATTCGGGATCGTGGAAAAATGACGCGGTAAAAATGCTCCTTTGGTACCATCGCTTCCCATTTGGGAAAATTTCCCCCGGCATGCCTGCGTAGTAAATAGGTTGGGTTTAGGGCATCGGATGCCGCTCCGGCTTCGCATCCATGGAAGGTTGGACGGTATGCTCCCAGAAACACCACTCAGTGGGGTGGAACGGATTCCTAGCCCCTAAACCCGCTGTTTTCCTGTAGCAAAGGATAAGCCAACTATTCGACTAGCCTTTATTTTCGCCGATTTCGGCAATTTATCCCATCGATAGGCTGAAATACGCACAAACTGGACGTGGAATTTTGCCGATCTTTTTACCCTCCCCGGTAACCATTCTTTAGTTTCAAACGTCGAAGAAGGTCGGCGATGAGCCGAGGATCGAGGCTAAATCATTCCCAGGATGGACGTATTATGAGTTCTGTCAGCAATCAATCCAATCCTATTACATATCCGAATTCAAGTGTTTCTTCCCCGACGGATGTGTTCGGCTACGAAGATTATCGGCTTTTTTTACGGGATCGTTTCGCGGAAATGCAAATGTTGCATCCCGGCTTTTCCCAGCGCGGTCTGGCCCGCAAAGCAGCCATCGCCAACCCCGGTTTTTTCAATGAAGTCATCAAAGGCCGGCGCCGATTGAGCCCGGCCGCGGCGGCCAAAATGGCGATGGGGCTGGATTTGACGGCGGAACAGGCGGAGTTCTTTTACGCCTTGGTGGAGAGTACGGAAACCCGCGAGCCCCGCATCAAGCTGGCCGTCAACCGCCGGATTACCCAATTGCGCAACCGCAAGTTCATGCAAGACCTGGCCAAGATGCCATTGCCGCAAGAACATTTCCGGGAAATCGCGCGCGAGCTGGGTCAAGAATGGGAAATGTATTCCGGTGCCGGGGACGCGGCGACCCAACAGGAAAGCGAAGGCCATCCCGAATCCCCCCCCATCAGCGAAGAAGCCTTGCAACGGATCCTGGAGCGCGTACGGGAAATCCGGGCCGATTCTACGTCCCCCCCGAAAGAAAACAAGGACTGAATCCTGGGCTAGCGGCGTCGATAGGGGCCGCAAGCGTATTTCCCCGGGCATAATGACGGTCGCGGGCCTATATTTGGCCTGAGCTTTCGCTCCTTTTCCGATCCGTCACGGCACTCAAAAACCCAGCGGGAATCCTACATGCGCAGCCCTTTGCCCCTGTTATCGGCCCTTGCCTGCATTTCATCCTTTCCCATGTGCGCAATCGCCGCCGCGGAGGATTATACCCAATGGGCCCATAGTAGGGAGCTGGCCCTGAACACTTCCGCGACGGGAGCATCCATCACGGTCGATCAAATCGGGTTTCCCGTGCTCATAAGCCTTTCCGCGCAGCAGTCGGACGTGTTCGATGAGGCCCAGGCCGGAGGCGCCGATATGCGCTTCTCCACCATGGCAGGGGCGCATCTGGCCTATCAAATCGAAGCATGGGACAAGGCGGCGATCTGGGTGAGGGTGGATACGGTGAAAGCCGGAAAGGCCGCGCAGGGATTGCGTATGCATTGGGGCAAGACCGGTGCGCCGGACAGTTCCGACGGCAAAAGCGTATTCCCCGCCGCCAACGGATTCCAAGGCGTATGGCATTTGGGGAATTCGGTGGATGACGCTTCCGGAGCCGCTCATAATGGCGTGGATAGCGGTACGGTCGCCGCCGCGGATGGGCGTATCGGAACGGCCCGCTATTTCGATAATCCGGATGCGTATGTCAAGAATACCGGCAAGTACATCGCCTTGGGGAATCCCGCCGACATGAATCTCGCGGGGAGAATCACCATGGAAGCCTGGGTGAAATGGATCAAGCGGGATCAGCATCGCATTATCCTTTGCCACGGCGCCGCGACGGGAGTCAATTTCGAAACCGTACTCCGCATCGGTGAAACCCTCGACTACCGCGCGGGAACCTGGACCACCGCGGCCCACTACGCTACCCTGGTCACGCCCTTGGCCGACAGTAACGCCTGGGTCCATCTGGCAGGTGTGTATTCCGGGACCGCCTGGACCCTATACCGCAATGGCGTGATGGTGTCGGAATTGGCCGATACCAACGGCGCCAAACCCACCACCGGCAATTGGCGCATCGGCGCGGAATACGCGTCCACTTCCGCGACCATGGGTTCCGTGACGCGTTTTTTCCACGGCTGGATGGATGAGGTCCGCCTCTCCGGCGTGGCCCGCAGCGCCGACTGGATCAAACTCGGTTATGAAAACCAGAAAGAGGGGCAAACCCTGGTGACTATAGGTCCTACGGTCACGGCGGTTGCGGGACGAACCGCCGGAGCAAAGCCTAAGCGCGGCCTTTCCCAGGGGTTCACGAGGCGGAAAATACTCTATGCCATCCCTGATAAGGACGAGAGGACCGACGCCATCGGAGTCCGGGCGCCTTGATCCGGAATTAGCCATTCACCGACCAATCCGTTTGAGCTTATTGGGGAGTATTTGGATTTCGCCAGATTTCGCCGCACCTATGGGCTTTTTTGACATATAAATACGGCTAAAAAAGGAACAGGAATACCCACAATCGGTTAAATTCCGTCCGGTGGGTGGGAAAACCGGGAATTCCAGTTCACTTAGTGTTTTTCGACCTGCATTATTGGCGGATTGACGGTAATTTTAGTTTGCAATTACGCATCAAATGGGACTTAGAGAAGGCATTATATGAAAAGCGTCAGGCTTGGTTTTTTTGTTTTTGGCATTTTGCTGGTTCAATACGCCTCGGCGCAACTTGATGTTTTCACCCCGCCCAAACCGCAGCCGTTATGGAAAGCCGACACACTCTATATCGGAGCGTCATTCACGCGCACGTCTTTCGATCCCGTCACCATTTGGCTGATCGGCAATGAAGCGGGATGGACCGGTAACCTGTATGTCATCAATCCCAAAACCGGGCAGGAGACATTTCTCTTCACCAACCATTCCACGCCCAATCAGAAAATCGTGCTCAGCGATTTGTTCGACATCCCGCTCGGCGACACCGTCTATTTCGACTACAAGGTGGTCACCCCGGCCAGCGGAACCTGGCCGGCGGAAGCCAGCCGCAAGGCCAAATACACCGGTGCCAATATCCCTGGCCAAAGCAAATACGTCGCCGAGGCCGTAAGCGCCAAGTACGGCCATCGTTGGTCCGTGGCGGGCCGCGTAAATGACAGCCTGGTCCAGTTCGGCTTCGAGGATAATGTGAACGCGGTGGGTACGCAAGACGCTTCCGACATGGATTTCGACGACATCATTTTCGGCACCACCTTGTCCTTGGGCAACAACGAAGTTCCCGCCCGCCTCTATTTCACGGACAAGACGGGCAAAATCCTGCCGGCCGGCGCTTTCTATTCGCCAGGCAACGACAGCGTATACCTCAGCTATACGGACGACTACGCCAACGGAAGCATCAGCAAGAGCTTCGTGTTGAACGTGAAGAACCGCAAGGGCACGGCCGCGCCGGACAGTGAGAGCTTCGCTGTTCTGGCCAGCAGCCACAACGGCGCCATCGGGACGTGGACCTTGGCCATTCCCATCGAGGAACTCCCGGGCAAGCCCGGGGACAAGATCCTGCAATCATTTTACCTGGGCGAGGTGACCGCCACCGTCAAGACCCACAACCGTTTCAGCCTACTGGACGGCAACAGCGTTACTGCCACCCTCAATATCGCCTACCCCGACAAACCCGAAACCGTGAAGATCCTGAACTGCGCTGATTCGACGGCCGACATCGTGCGCACCACCAATTGCATCAAGATCTCCGCCGTCGACCAAAGCTTCACGCGCAACCGGGATACCGTCTACGCAGAAGTGAAATGCGATGCGTCCGGGGATATCATCGGCAAGGTGCAGCTCATCGAGCAAGCGGGCGGAGGCTACATTTCCGGGGACATCGTAAAGAACGAGACCACCCCCCCTGGTGCCGCCGATCAAATCCTCTCCTGCAAATCCACCGACAATATCACAGTCACCTATACGGACGAAGTATACGGCAACCGCGTGACGGACAAGAAGGGCTTCAACAATGGCGCCGCGGAATCCTTCCAGTACGTGAAGACGGCAGACCAAGCCGCCGTCATCACCACGATCACGGATGGCGATGCGCCGACCTTCACCGCCGTGGTGAAGGCCCCGACTCCCACCGTGGATGTCGTGGATATCATCGACGTCGTCATCACCACCTCGCAAGGCGATAAGGAAACCTTCAAGGCCACGGAAACCGGGCCGAATACGGGCGTGTTCACCGTGAACATCCCATTCGGGTTCCAGACCACGGCCGCCCTCTCCGGCTCGGGCAAGTTGGAAGGCTTCCTGGACCCCGTCCAGGCCGTTACCAGCGTTCTCGCCACCGGCGTGGCCACGGCCAACGCCAAGGAATATACCGCGGCCATTACCTTGAAACCGGCCCTGAACCTGGCGAAGAAGGCCTATATCAAGGACGCCAACGGCGACGGCCGCGGCGACATGGTGTACATCGTTTTCAGCAGGCCGGTGGACGCTCTTCCGACCTCCCTCACTCCCACTTATTGGAACGTGGGAGGCGACACCGCATCCGACAATACCGCTGCGCCCTTGCTCACCATCCTGCCCGGCTCGCCCAATGTCTTGGTGGCGGATTTCTCCGCTTCGCCTTTCCGCAAGGGCCTCACCTCGGTGGGCGCGGGCGTGCCGCCCTTCGCTACTTTGCCGTCGGATAATATCTTCGGCGGTCAGAAGCCCGTTATCGCGGATTCCATGGGCCCGATCGTCGTTTCGGCGACCATCAAACCGTTCAACAGCCTGCTTTTGACCTCTGAGAGCAAGGAACTGAACGTGGACACCATCCGCGTTTACATATCGGAAACCCTGAAAACCCGGTCGGATTTCAAGGAACTGCTGCGCTTCTCCAAATCCGCCAACGGCGTCTGCACGGACTACGCCCATTCCCTTCCCGTGGTGCCGAACTCCAATCCCACGGACAATGGAGACGGCTCATACACCTTGCTGGTTGGGGGCGGAAACGAAGCGTCCCCGGTGGCAAATGATTGCGTGTACCTGGACGCGAGCGGCACCTACACGGACATCTATGGCAATCTCCCGCCCATCCATGGCGAATTGCTGATTGGAGCCAAACCCCCGCTGCAAATCGAATTGTTCCGCGGCTATCCTCCCGTGGCCGGCATGAATACGAACGCCCCCGGCTTCGTGGTGGTGAATAACGATTCGCGTACCGACCATGGCAGCGAATATTCCACCCGGGGAGCCACGGGTTACCAAACCATCTGGGTGCCCCCGGCGGACTTCCCCGCGAATTATGTCCCGGGACAGTCGGTTTACATCCCCGTGGTCCCGGCAATCGGGGCCGCCGCGGAGCCTGGCAAGGACGCCAGCCGGCGTTCCGTTCTGCCGCCGGACATCAGCACCATCCAGGTGATTTCCACCGGTGAGTACATCGCGGACATTTCCATCTACGACAATCTCGGCAATTTTCTGAAATCCTTCCAACAGGCCTTCGGCTACCGCGGCGAACTGAGCAATCAGGAACGCGCCGCCAAGCGCGGCTGGGCAAGCTACCTGGTCTGGGACATGAAGAATGCCAAGGGCCAGAAGGCGGGCCAGGGAGTGTACGTGTGGAAGGTGGTGTTCCGCTTCAAAGTAGGAAAGCAGGAAATCCGCTATACCCGCACTGGGGTCATGCGCAATTTTGCGAACGCCACTACCACCCTGCCATAGATTTTGCGGGATGGTTCGGCTTCGCTGCCGAATCCTTTTTAAACCTTGGCATTCCCGACCGGACCTTAACGGTCTGGCCGGCTTGCCAGAGGCCCGGAACGCGGATGGACTACCCCGCCGGCGGTTCTACCACCTCGGAAATCCCTTCCAGGAATTCCGGCTTCAGGTAACGCACGCGTTCCCCCAGCTCGCCCACTTCCGCCTTCAGCCTGGACCAATCCAGAATGCGCACGGCTTCTCCCAACGGCTTCTTCAAGAGCCGGAACACGGGCCGATTGATCTCGGCAAACAACCCCGCTTTGAGGCCGGGAACGGAGACCAGGTACAAGGCGGCCTTCAGCTTGGGATGCAAGGCGAGCAGATCCGCCAATCGCCGCAGGCCTTCCCAACGACCCGTTCCGTCTTCCAAGGCGAATACGGCCACTACCTCACCGGCATGGAGCCAAACCGCGCTTAAGCCTTCCAAAGTTTTGCGTACGGCGGCTTCGGGAAACGCCGTTTCGGTAACCGTATCGGCGGCAAGGCCGGCTTCCATATCGGGGAAACCGTCGGGCTTGGGGCTCAGCAGGGTCAGGCCCAGGCCGGTCCCCAAGACCTGCAGCAAATCGACTGCGGCGGCGGTATCGAAAGCCGGTTCAGCATCCGGGAATGGGGGCAATATCCCGGTTTCCGGGACGGAGACTAGGCCGAGCTTGGCGGACAGCATCAAGGTGCGTGCGGGAAAAACGGGCAGGCGAGCAATCATGGAGCGGCTCCTTTCATAGGTTGTTGGGCCGTCTGCAAATATACTGCTCATTTGTGCAGCATTCAAGGGGAATGTCATTCCCCTTATTAGAGCGGGATCCCTGGCGCGAAAGCGGCGGGAAAGCGCTGGCGCACCTTTTCCACGATGAGACTGCGCGCCCGGTGCAGGCGGACCCGAATCAATGCGGGGGATATGCCCAGCGCTTCGGCAGCCTCTTCCCCGCTCAGGCCAGCCACATCCCGCATGCGATAAGCCTCCCGGTACAGGACGGGGATTTCCTCTGCCGCCTCCCGGATCCATTGCATCAAACGGGTTTGATGCAAACATTCATCCGCCCCCGGTTCCCGGGATTCCGGCTCCCATCCCTCCCAGGATTCGGAAACTTCCTTGGACATCCTGTATTTTTCCGCGAGGCGATCGCAGATTTTATGGTAAGCGAGAGAATACACCCAGGTGGTCAGCTTCGACTTGCCTTGGAAGCGCGGCAAGGCGCGATGGACGGCCAGGAAGGTCTCCTGGAGGAGATCCTGGATCTGATCCGCGTCCCGAGTATAACGGCCTATGAACCGCGCCAGCAGGGGATGCATCCCCTCCACCAGTGTCCGGAAGGCCCGTATACTCACGGGAGGCCCGTCCATAAGGGCTTTGAGGAATATTCCCGAATTGATTTCCTGCCCGGGATCAAGGGGTTTTCCCGCCACTCTGACCGTCACCCCGACCCTGACCGCGCGTTCCATGATTGCTTCCATCCGGTTGCTCCTGATGCTTATTATCTGCAAAGACCGGCCTTGCGCCTGACTGGATCCAAGATACCCTGCCGCCCTCTTCGGATTCGGGATCTGGAGGCAATTTCCGTATACAGTTGTTAACAGATTCGGGTATATTAGTAGAGCCCATCCCAACCGGTAAAGGGTAATTTGGAGCCAGCCGCATTCCTTCCAACCGGGCGGCGCGAAAAGACCATGAACGCAGCCAAGCCAGCGCCCGAAATCCTGCATTACTCCAATTACCGGACGTTCTTGCTGGATTATTACGAGTACAAGAAAGCGGAACAGCCCATCTTCTCCCACCGCTACTTCTCGCAGAAGGCCGGCCTGTCCAGCCCCAACTATTTGAAACTGGTGATGGACGGAAAAAGGAATCTGACTAAGAAGAGCCTGGTGAAATTCGCCGCGGCTCTGGGCTTGAAAGGCTCCCGGGCCGACTTTTTCGAGAATTTGGTATTTTTCAACCAAGCCACCGCTTTGCCCGAACGCAACCTGTATTACGGAAACATCCTCCGGGTGCGGGCAAAAGCGGGCTTGCGCAAACTCGATGAAGCCCAATTCCAGCTATTCTCGGATTGGAGGCATATCGTGGTCCGCGAGCTGGCCGCGGCCAAGGGCTTCCGGCCCGATGCCCGCTGGATCGCCAAGAAACTCGGGAAGGTCATTTCGGAAAAGGAGGCGGAAGAATCCTTGCAGCTATTGTCCATCCTGGGCTTGCTCAAGAAAACCGCCAATGGATTCAT
>JBDSWM010000325.1:0-7182 GCA_039926685.1 Fibrobacteria bacterium
TGGCCATACTCATCGGCACGCTCGCGGGGGGGCTGCTGGCCGGCCAACGGGACATCGCCGCGATTTCCGCATCCATCCTGGGCGTAGCCGGGCTGGGATACCTCATCTCCTTGAAAATCCCCGCGGCCCCGCCGGCGGCCCGGGAGCTGAAGCTGTCCTGGAATCCTTTTTCGCAAACCACCGTACTCACGCGCCTCATCCTCAAGAAGACGGCGCTGTTCAATTCCGTGCTGGGCATTTCCTGGTTCTGGTATTTCGGCGCCACCTTGCTGGCGCAATTGCCGAACCTTACCAAGCATACCTTGCACGGGGACGAGAGCGTGGTCACCCTTCTGCTCGCCATCTTCTCATTGTCCGTGGGAGTAGGGGCGGCCTTGTGCGCCAGGCTGTCCCGTGGGGAGATAGAGCTGGGGCTGGTGCCCATCGGAGCCTTGGGCCTGAGCGTATTCTGCGCGGACCTGGCCTTCGTCCATTATCCTCCGGCCCTGCCCGCATTGATGGGCGTGGACGCCTTGCTGCACGGACCTTACCTGGGGGCCGGGCTGCGGGTGATGATCGATTTGGCCATGGTCGGAGTCTCCGGCAGCTTTTTCATCGTGCCCTTGTACGCGCTCATCCAGCACCGCGCGGACGAGGATTCCCGCTCGCGCGTCATCGCCGCCAACAACATCTTCAACGCCCTTTTCATGGTGGGTTCCGCCATCATCACCATGCTGCTTTTCAGGATCGGTTTCACCACCGTGGAAATCCTTTTCTTCACGGCGGTCCTCAATCTGGCCGTGAGCGCGTACATTTTCCTGCTCATCCCGGAATTCGCCATGCGCTTCGTGGTGTGGATCCTGGCCGGCACCACGTACCGCCTGCGTTACTCCGGTCGCGAGCGGGTCCCCCACGAGGGCGCGGCCGTGATCGTCTGCAACCACGCCAGCTTCATCGATTGGTTCATCATCACCGCGGCCTGCCGCCGCCCGGTCCATTTCGTGATGGACAACGCCATTTTCAAGACCCCGTTGCTGGGCTGGCTGTTCCGGCTTTCCAAGGCCATTCCCATCGCCTCCGCCAAGCTGGATCCCGCCGTCAAGGAAAAGGCCTTCGAACTCATCTCCGGGGAATTGCGGGACGGCAACCTGGTGTGCATCTTTCCGGAAGGCATGGTCACCCATGACGGGTCCATGAACCCGTTCCGCCCCGGCGTGGAGCGCATCCTGGCGCGGGACGCGGTCCCGGTGGTGCCCATGGCAATCGCGGGGCTATGGGGCAGCTTTTTCAGCCGCCAAGGCGGCAAGGCCATGGCCAAACTGCCGAAGCCCTCGCGCCGGATCGTCTCCGTCTCCATCGGCGCGCCCCTGCCCGCCTCGGCGACCGCGCAAGCGATGGAAGCGGAGGTGCGCGGTTTGCTGGCCGCCGCCAACGCCGCCGGGGCAACCGCGCAGGCTTGAAATGAATGGAAGCGACCGGAACGATCTCCTGGCCCTGTGCCGCAAGGATTTGCAGGCCCGCAAGGAAGGCTACCTGGCGGAGCTGCGCAGCCTGGACGAGGCGGCCGCGGGGGAAACCAAAAGCAGCGCCGGGGATAAATACGAAACCGGCCGGGAGATGATCGCGCAGAGCCGTAGCCTTATCCAGCGGAATCTCGGGGAAATGCTGTCCCAGTTGGAATCGTTGGAGCGCATGGCCAGTGTGCCTAGTATGGCCAGGGAAGACGGGTCCCCGGTGGATTCCCCGGACCGGATCGGATTCGGCACCCTGGTGGAAACCGGATCCGGATGGGTTCTGGTGGGAATCAGTTTGGGTGATGTGGATTTCCAAGGGCTATCGATCCGCACCGCCTCCTTGGCCAGCCCTTTGGGAGCGGCCCTAAGGGGCAGGCGCTTAGGCGACCGGATTCCCTGGCGGGAAGGCCATCTCGAAATCGTGCGGATGATCCGTTAGCCGCATAGGAGCCTGAAGATTATGAACAGAGCTTTGATACTGACTATTGTAGGGGCCATCAGCCTGGTCTGGGGCGTGGCTGATCTGCGCCGAAAGGATGCCAAACGGAACGCCTATGCGACCGCGCAATCCTGGGCGCAGGTGGTGGCGGGCATCATCGCGATCGGTTTTTCCCTCCTGTACTGGGGCCATTGAAGGGATTCGGGGAAGCTTAGCCGTTACCCGCGGCACCT
Source organism: Fibrobacteria bacterium (assembly GCA_039926685.1). Classification (GTDB taxonomy): domain Bacteria; phylum Fibrobacterota; class Fibrobacteria; order UBA11236; family UBA11236; genus Chersky-265. The sequence continues at coordinate 2,166 of JBDSWM010000325.1, forward strand.
GAGGTGCCGGCGGCAAGCACGGGGTGCTCCAGGAGCTCAGTCGTCTCCGCATGCTCGCCCATGCTGACATTCAGGGATTTTTCATGCAGGATTATCGCCCATGTATTTGTCCTTTCCAGGCGCGCCGCCAGGCTTTCCAGGAACTTAGGGCTCAGGGAGAAGATCCCGATGCTCTCCGCATGATAGACCTTGTTGGCGCGGATTTCCTTCAGCAAGGGTTCCGGATCCTTATAGGTATACACCAATACCTTCTTTGCGGCCTTGGCGGCTTTGTGGAGCTTGCGGGCGCTGGGATTCCCGATCTCGATCCACAGGCGGATTTCGCCGTTTGGCGTGGCGGCGCTGATGCCGGCGGCATCCGGATCGCCCAGACCCTGCGCGGCGAACTCCAGGAATTCCTGTTCATTGAGAACGAAAGCTATCAACCGGGTGATGAGATAGGCATGCGATTCGGAAGGGTGCATGGCCAGGCGCAAATCAAGGGTCTTGTATACGCCCTGATCGATGTCGGAGAGGTTGATGTGGAAGCGGTAAAGAGTCGTGGATTGTCCCAAGCGGAGCGCCTTTGTGAATGGGGTAAAGTATAACTCCAGGACAGGCGACCACTCGCGCGGCCACGCGGTACATTTTCATTTTGTCGGCGTCAAGCCCCCTCGCAGGTGAGCTAGGAACAGTTCTCTCCTTTCAAAGCGGGCCATTCAAACCTTACGCACTTGAATCTCCCGGTTCTGGCGCGTAATCAGGCTTAAAAAACCTTGCGGAAAGAAATACATTTGCGGACCCAAGAAACCCCAAAGGAGTCTCGATGCTGAAACCCATAACTATGATGGCGATGGCGCCATGCCTCGCCCTGTCGATACAGGCCGCCGTGCCCAATCAAGACGGTTTGCTGGGAGCGGACAAGACGCATTCCTCCCAGACCTTGACCAAGGGGCGCTTGCAGGTTTCAGCCTATTCCCATATCATCAACGACGAACGCCAACTGCAAGGCACGGTCCTGACCCGCGACGGGCAGACCGCGCAGCCTGCTTATTACCTGACGGCCAACAGCTACCTTTCGCTCGCCTACGGCCTGAACGATGACTGGGATGCGGCCTTGAACCTCCCCGTTTACTACGAGGAAATCGTGACGCCTTGGAACGACGACAAGGGCAGCTCCCTGGGCGAGCTGAAGGCCTTGCTGAAGTACCGCTTCTGGGGCGACGCGAAGAAACCCTGGGGCGCGGCGGTGCTTTTCGGCGCTTCCATCCCCACCTCCCAGAATGGCTTGGGCGTCGTGCCCCGGGAAATGGAATTCATTCCCTTGAAGAATTCGGTGAACGATGAAGGCTCCCGCTCGTTCGGAACAGGTTCTTCCGAGTTGCACCTGACCGCCGCCCTGTCCGGCGATTTCACCAAGCTGGCCACGCCGGTACCGCTGGAATGGAGCGTGAACGCCGGCATCCGCAAGGTGGGGCTGCAATTCGGCACCGACCGCGATTTCGACGACGTGTTCTCCTTCGCCACCGCGCTCGAGTACAAGATCCACAAGTACTTTGAGATATTCGGCGAATACTACCATGAAACCCGCGCCAACCTGGTCTGGGAAAAGGATCAATGGGGAACGGAACCTTCCTTCATCACCCTGTCCGCCGTGGCCGGCACCCCCATCGGCATTCAGCTCCAAGCCGGCATGGTTTTCGGCCTCGAGCATGACGGCGCCACCCCCTATACCCATTACAACAAAGACGGCGCCGCGCTGGAAAGCTACGGCCTGAAGGGATCGGTTCCCGTCTCCATGGTCTTCGGCATCAGCTGGAATGGCCAGGTCGCGAATCTGGACATCGACAAGGACGGCGTCCCCGATAATGTCGACAAATGCCCGCTGGAAGCGGAGGACAAGGACGGCTTCCAGGACGATGACGGCTGCCCGGATCCCGATAATGACAAGGATGGGATTTCCGACGCGAAAGACAAGTGCCCCTTGCAAGCCGAAGACATGGACGGCTTCGAAGATGAAGACGGCTGCCCGGACCTGGACAACGACAAGGACGGCATCCTGGACGCCAAGGACAAGTGCCCGCTGGAAGCGGGCCTCGGCGACACCGATGGCTGCCCGGATCGCGACATCGATAAGGACGGCATCGCCAACGAGCTGGACAAATGCCCGAAGGAAGCGGAAGACAAGGATGGCTTCCAGGATGAAGACGGCTGCCCCGACCCGGACAATGATCAGGACGGCATCGCCGACGGCCTCGACAAGTGCCCGAACGAAGCCGAGATCAAGAACGGCTTCCAGGATGAGGACGGCTGCCCGGATGAAGTGATCAAGAAGGGCGAGAAGCTGGTGCTGAAGGGCGTATTCTACAAGACCGGCTCCGCCGAGCTGACCCCGGAATCGTTCGCGACCCTGGATCAGCTGGCCGCCCAGCTCACCACCTTCCCGGAAGTCCGTTTGGAAGTGCAGGGACACACCGACAACGTGGGCAGCGCCGCCAAGAACAAGAAATTGTCCGGTAAGCGCGCGCAGTCCGTGGTGAACTACCTGATCGCCAAAGGCATCGCCAAGGATCGCCTCAAAGCCTTCGGCTACGGTCCAGAGAAGCCCGTGGGCGACAACAAGACCGCCGAAGGGCGCGCCTTGAACCGCCGCGTCGAGCTGCTGCGCAACGACTGATCCGGCGTATCATCGCCCTGAAATCGAAGGCCGCGGGAATCTTCCCGCGGCCTTTTCATTTCCCCCTTTTCTTTTCCCCATTCTCCCTGACCCGCCTTTCCCGACTCCCCTTTTCTCCGCCCCGGTATTGCTCCTTTGCCGAAAAAACTATGTTAAACCGCCATGCCGGTGCTTTCCGTCGAATCCTTGCATAAACGGTACGGAACCACCGAAGCCGTGCGCTCCATCTCCTTCCAGGTTGGGCCCAACGAAATCGTGGGGCTGCTGGGCCCAAATGGGGCCGGCAAAACCACCACCATAAACATGATCCTGGGCGTGCTGGAGCCCACCGGCGGCGACATCCGCATCGAGGGAATCGACCTGCGCGCCAAGCGCGTCCAGGCCCTGGAGCGTACCAACTTCGCGGCCGTCTACGCGCCCCTGCCGGGCAACCTCACGGTGTACAATAACCTGCGCATCTTCGGGCTCATTTACGGGGTGAAGGATTTGCGCGGCCGTATCGAGGAATTACTGGCGCACTTCGATCTGGGGAAATTCCGCCGCACCAAATGCGGAGTGCTGTCCTCCGGCGAACAGACGCGCGTGGCCCTGGCCAAGGCCATGCTCAACCGTCCCCAGCTGCTCTTGCTGGACGAACCGACGGCGTCGCTGGATCCCGCCATGGCCAGCGACATCCGCAAGCATATCCGCGCTTTCGCCGATGAAGGCACGGGTGGGGTATTGTGGACCTCGCATAACATGTATGAAGTGGAGGAGGTGTGCGACCGCGTGCTGTTCCTCTCCCAAGGACGCATCCTGCTGGAAGGCGACCCCAAGACCTTGCCCGGCCTGCACGGCCGGAAGTCTCTGGAAGAGCTGTTCATCTCCGTGGCGCGGGACATGCGCGCCACGGAAGGCGGGTAGCCCATGTCTCCCGGCCGCACCTTCGCCATCGTCCTTCGCCAATATTACCTGATGCGGGCCAGCGTTTCCCGCGTCCTCCCCCTGTTCCTCTGGGTGGCCATCGACATGGTCCTGTGGGGCTTCCTGTCCCGCTACCTTGACTCGCTCACCGGCGCGGGGATGGGTTTCGTGCCCAAGCTATTGGGCGCCGTGCTACTGTGGGATTTCCTGACCCGCGTGATGCAGGGCGTCACCATCGCCTTCCTGGAAGATGTCTGGTCGCGCAATTTCCTGAATTTCTTCGCCACGCCGCTTTCGGTTTCGGAATACGTGTGCGGTCTGGTCATCACCAGCATCCTGACCAGTTCCGTGGGCCTGATAGTGATGCTGACCCTGGCCACCGCCCTGTTCGGCCTATCCTTCTTTTCCTATGGCCTCGTCGCCATTCCCTTCATCGCCATCCTGTTCCTCACCGGCATCGCGCTGGGGATCCTGGGTTGCGCCATGGTGCTGCGGCTCGGTCCGGCCTCCGAATGGTTCATCTGGCCCATCCCCATCCTCATCTCTCCCTTCGCCGGGGTGTTCTACCCCCTATCGGTGCTGTCCGTCTGGATGCGCGCCGTATCCTATGCCCTGCCGCCTTCTTACGTGTTCGAAGGCATGCGCGCCAGCCTCGGGTCCGGAACCGTGTCCTTGGGTTCGCTAACGGTAGGCGGCGGACTGGCCGTGGCTTATTTGGGGCTCGCCTATTGGGTGTTCAAGCGCACCTACCGGCATGCCATCCGCTCCGGCCTGATAGCGCGCTATAGCGCCGAAAGCGTGACCTGAGGCTTGCCATGGCGCTTCCCAACACCCCTTACAACACGCTTTACAATACCCTCAGCGCCGCCCAACGCGCCGAACTCATCGATGCCGCGGGCCGCGATCGGCTCACCCTTTCCTTCTACAAATACCATCGCCTGGAGGACCCGCAAGCGTTCCGGGACGGTTTGTACCGCGCCTGGGAAAAACTGGAAGTGCTGGGACGGATCTATGTGGCGCGGGAAGGCATCAATGCGCAACTCTCGGTCCCGGCCGACCGTCTGGAAGACTTCAAGGCGGATCTGGACGGATACCCGTTCTTGCAGGGGATACGCCTCAATATCGCCGTGGAACAGGACAACAAATCCTTCCTCAAGCTGACGGTCAAGGTGCGCGACCGCATCGTGGCGGACGGCATCGAAGATGAAACCTTCGACGCGGGCAAGGCCGGACAGCACCTGCAGGCCCGGGAATTCAACGCCCTGATCGCCCAGCCGGATACCCTGCTGGTGGATATGCGCAACCATTTCGAAAGCGAAATCGGCCATTTCCAGGGCGCCCTCACCCCGGACGTGGATACGTTCCGCGAATCCCTGGCCGTCATCGCCGGGGAGCTGCGAGATCATAAGGAAGACAAGAACCTGGTGATGTATTGCACCGGTGGCATCCGCTGCGAGA
>JBDSWM010000326.1:0-8058 GCA_039926685.1 Fibrobacteria bacterium
GCCCGTATTCGCGCAGGTTCTCCTGGAGATTCGCGAAGCTTTCCAGATTCTCCTGCAGCTTGTCGACCTGCGAGTCCACCACGAACACCACGCCATCCACGCCGCGCAGCACCAGTTTTCGGGTGGCGTTGTAGTACACCTGGCCCGGCACCGTATACAGCTGAAACTTGGTGTTGAAGCCCTTGATGGATCCCAGATCCAAGGGCAGGAAATCGAAGAACAGGGTGCGATCTGTTTCAGTCGCCAGCGAGACCATCTCGCTCTTGTCCTTGTCCGGGATTTTGCGGTGGATTATTTGCAGGTTGGTCGTCTTCCCGCTCAGCCCGGGACCGTAGTACACGATCTTGCAGCTGATTTCCCTGGTTGCGTAATTGATGGATGCCACGGGATTTTCCTTGGTTACTTGATTAAAGGGCTCACTTGCGCGATTTCAACCCTGATTAATCCGGTATTGGCCTGGCTATCCGCCAGTACGACCAGATACCCCAGTTCTATGACTTGCACGAAAAATTTGCCCTCGCTCGCCTCGATCATGGTTTGCATCAAGGAACCGGCATGGGCATTGGAAACGATCTTGTTGGCCACCTGTTGCACCGATACGATCAAGGCGCTGATGAATTCGGAGGGAACCGGCGTTCGGAAGTGGGAAACGATCTCAATCCCATCCGGACTGACGATGCTCGAGCCCTTGACGCCCTTGATCTGATTAATCCTCTCCAATATAGTTAACATCTAATTCAACCCCGTAGATAGCCGCGTGCATGCAACAGTCGGGCGATGGCCTGCGCCCCACGTTCAATTCTGAATTTGAACAACTCGTAGCTGCCCCGGGTTCCAGTCACCACCAGAAAAAAATGATTCGATAACTCCACATTGATGATCAAGTGGAAACGGTTTTCCGTGAAGGAGACGCTATGATCCAGGCCGCCCAGCCCCAGCATGGCGCATTGGGAAATCGACTCCAGGAAGCCCGCTTGGAAATACGGCGCTTCGATGAACAGGCTTTCATGGGTATCTTCCCCGAATCCCATCACCAAGCCTTCGCGATTGTAGAGAACGGCGCCGTGGATGCCGTTCACCAGGCTCAGGTATCCCAGGCACCCGTCCAGGTCCTGCGACTCCGCCAGCTTGTTGATATGCACCGGACCCGACTCGATCTTATTCATTGGGCGCGTACTCCGCTGAACGGCTGGACGGCGCGGCCCCATGGGCATGCGCGGGCGCTTGCTTGCGGAACGTGTTCTCCGCGCGCACGATGGCCAATAACGATTGGTTGATATGGCCCGTCACCAGGCCGAGATTCTGGCCGGCCGCGTGGAAGGATGTCACGGTCAGGCTTTGGAAGGAAAAGCAAATCTTGTGGATGGCGCCGGCTTCCAGATCGGAACAGGCGGCCTGGATGTCCCCGGGGATTTCCTCGGATATCATCGCCACCAGAGGTTGCAACCCGGCATGCCGGGAAAAGGATCTCACCTGCCCCCTCTCGTTCTCCGCTTGATCGTCCTTGGCTCCCTTGTCCTTGTCCGTGCCCCATAAAACGACTGCCTGGGTATTCGCATCGTTCGCCAATGGCTGGTAAACGCCCAGGTCTTCGTCGACTATGGGAACCAAGTCCGGAGAACCCGAAGCCTTGACCCTAACGGGAATGGCCTCGGAGGCGCGCAAGGCTGCGGCGGCCGTTGCGGAGGCGGCTTTGGGAAGGGAAGGCGCCGGCCCGACCCCGAAATGGTCCGGGCGGGCGGAGACGGAAACCGGTGCCGGGTCCGTATTCGAGGATGGCGAAACCGGGGTTTCTTCGGCCACGGCGGCAGCATTGGCTTGCGCGTTGCCGAACAGGGGGTCGGAAACAGGAGACGGGGAATCCAGCGTCGCGGCCGCACCGCTTGTCGCTGCAGCAGCCGGTTGCGGCTGCGGCTGGGTTTTCGCCCACTCCATCCATTCATGATGAATGCCGCATTCCAGCAAGGACAAAGCCACCATGTCGTTGGGATGTTGGTGCACGCGCGGAACCAAGCGTTTCTTGGCCATGGCGTATTCGCCGGTCTCGATGCCGATCTGCGCCTGCAGGTAGAAGACCATGTCCTTGAAACGCGAGGCCTGCTTGGATTCCAGGCTGTGCAACACATGGGCGGCCAATTCGTAGCGCTGCGCGCGGATCAGCAGGCAGGCATAGGCCAAGGTGCTGGAGCTTTGGATGAAGCTTTGGCAGATCACGTCTTCGGCCAGCACGGCGGAGGCGGATTTGACTTCATGCGAGGATTCGTTGCTCATGTCCCGTTATTTCAGAATGAAGGTTTTCGCGCCGGTCTTGCGGTACGCGGGGGCGCCGCTTCCGGTGATGGCCATCTCCCGGGGGCTCAGTTCGCCCTCCTCGGACAGAACCCGGAGGCTCTTGGGAAAGGAGTCGGTGCGCGCGGCATGGTACATCAAAAACGCCTCCAGGTTGTCCCGCGCCATGGCATGGGAGAGTACGGCCTCGTAGTCGTCCGGATCCAGCGACTCGGTTTCGATCTGTCCTCCGGCGCCCGACATCCAGATAGAAAACAACCGGACCCCCGTCGCGAAAACCAGGAACAGAACGGCGATTCCCAGCACCAAGGCCGTTTTGCGATCCCGTTCAGATTGCGGATCGGCCGGGACGGAAGCCTCGTGCCCCTCGTTCGCCGCCTGGACCGGGGCGATAAATCCGCCGTGCCATAAATTTACCATGCATTCCGAAAGCCGGAAAGTGCCAAAAGGGACCAGCTTGCCGATTTGCTGGATATTCCGTTTGGCGTCCACCAACCCCAGCACCATGCGGTCCCAGCTCTGGGGATCCCCGTCGAAGCCCTTGCCGGTCGGCCGGAAGACCATCCTCGGGTCGGGCAACGCCTCGCGCAAGCGCGGCCATTCATCGATTCGGCGCATGCCCTCCATGCAGGCGAACTCGGTGGATATATTGAGCAATACGGAAACCAAGGCCTTGCTTCCCGTCCCGAACTCATACCGGCCGGTTATCCAGCCAAACAGCTCGCAAACCAGATCTTCGGTGATGATTTGCAACCATTCCTTGCGGTCCTCGTCGCTGATATGCCCTTTGGCGCTCAGCGTAGCCAGCAGGGATCGGTCCATATCGCGGGAAACCGCCTCCAGATCGAACATCTCATGCTTGCCCACGCGCCCGGTCTCGATAAGGATATCCCTGATCCGGCTCTCGGGGGTTTCCCCGTTCACGCGCACGCCGGTCAGGTTCCCTCCCGAGATGGAAAGTTCCGCCTTTTCCTTGCCGTCGCTCAGGACCAGGACGCCTGTCTTGCGCTGCTGCAAAAGCAATTGCAGCACGTCGGCCAGCGAGAAATCCTTCAGTTCGCCGGAGAGGATCATCGGGACACCATCCGTTCCGCCGAGGCGGTGGCGGGAAGCACGCTGGCGGGATCGACGGGATACTTGAGTTGCTTGAGGTTGAACAGGCACCAGATGGCCGCCAAGGGAAGGAGGGGCAGCCAACGCCAGGGGCCGAGCACGAATGCGGGATACTCCATCACGGGATGGTTGAGTCCCCAGAGCGCGCCCAAGCAGAGCGAGGTGGCCAGTGGCCAAAGGACACGGCCGCCGCCCTTGCCCAGGAAAAGGTCCCCGCTGCCGGGGAATACGGCGTTCAGGGCGAAAGCGATGCGCAGCGTCATCAAGGCGGAGCGGCCGCGCAGGCGGGAGATCAGATCGAAGCGGATACGATGCTCCTGGACGCCCGCTACGGTTTTGAAACAGTTCTGGCAATGCACGCCTTTGCGGCAGGTGCGGCACATGACGCGCCCGCAAATCTTGCATTCGAAAAGATCCCAGCCATGGGTGTTGCGCGAATACTGCCGGAAGCGGAAGTACAGCGCCAGCGCCGCCGCCAGCACGGCCGCCAGCAGCCAGGAGCCGCGGATTTCGATGAGCCCCGCATGCAGCCGGACGCGCAGGAAATCCAGATCCAGCAAGGATTGCCAGGCGGCCAGCCAGGCCTGGCGGTGGCGCAGCATCGGATCCATGGCTTTGCGCGTGGCCGGATACTGGGGGAAATTCTCATCGTTGTCCTTGAGCCATTGCGTGACCCATTGGGCGTCCAATTCCGCGGCCTCGTCCAGGTACTTCTTGTGATCGCGCGAGTTGTTGTTGTACAGCTCGGCCTGGCTGGAATTGAACCAGGTCTCCACCAGATCCGGTGCCGTTCCTCTCGCCTTGGCGTATACGGAAACGGCCTTGGAATACTCGAAAGTGGCCATATCCAGGTTGCCGGTATTGAGCAACACGAAGCCGTTCCCCGCATCGATGCGCGATGCCTCGCGGCCGTATTCCGCCGCCCGCAGGTAATTCCCTTGCTTCTTGTATTGCAGGGAGAGGGCCAGGGAACGGAAAAGGGAATCCTCATGGGTGCGCATGGGGAATGCCACCGAGCGATCGGTGAGCGCCCGCTCGTACCCGCGCGACCAGGATTGATGGTAGAGGTTCACGCCCAGGCGCGGATCCAGGTGGCGGCGCATGGACTGCTCCCACATCATCAGCAAGGGCACCATTGCGATGCTGAACATCACCATCTGGAGGATGGATTTCTCCCGGGACGAGCAATGCTTCCAGAGCAGCATGGCTCCGAGCAGGGCCAGTACCGCGTATCCCGCGCCCCCGACCGCAAGGCTGAGCGGCACCAAGGCGATGGCCAGGTAACGCACGCGCAGCTCCACCGCGCCGGGCAGCTTTTCCGCCCAAGGATGGGCGATGCGCGGGAAATGCCGGAGGAAAAGCACGAACACCCCCACGGCCCCGAAAATCCCGAGGGCTACGCGCAGGCATAGGCCCAGGTTGAGGAGGAAAAAGGCCTGCACATCATAGAAGCGCAAGAACCGCGCGGTCTCGCCCAAGCCGTTCCATAGGTAGCCGAGATCCCAAGCCAGCGGCGAATTCTCCCGCAGGTGCAGCATCAGGTTCTGGAAAGGTACCCATGGACTCAGCGGATCCAGCCGCCGCGCGAAGTCCAGGGCTTGCCTGGCCTCCCGGAACTCCCCCCTGTCCCGGGACTGGCGCGCTTTCCATAGCTCCAGCTTGGCGAGATCCGGAGCGCGCATATAACCCTTTTCCAGCATGCTCCGATGCACTTCCATGCGCAAGGCAAGCGCCGCCTTAGGCAAACCGGCCGGACCCAGGATGCGCGCCAGCTCATAGCATAGCCCCAGGTTTCCCCTGGCCAGCGCGGACACGGACGCCAGGCTCCCGTCGCTTCCCCCCGTCTTGGTTTCCTCCGCCGCCAAGGCCAGGGCGAAGTTGGCCCACAGGGCGGCGAGGGCCGACGCGGAGAGGCTTTCCCCGGCGGCGGTTTTGGCCAAGGCCTCGGCCGCGGGCGCCGGGATTGCGAGGGGGCGCAATTGCTCAAGCAGGAGTTTCCGGTCCCGATCATCGGCGGCATTCCGGAAAAGCTTCCCTGCCGCGGGATATTGGCGCTGGAAATCCCAGCGCGAGGTCACCGCTTCGCGCAAGGATGCCATCACGCCCGGTTGCGCGCATAGGGACGAAGCCGTGATCATCGCCGCTGCGGCGACCCGGACGAAGACATTCAAGCGCATGTTCACTGCGTTACCTCATCGCCAACGGAAAAAGCGGATATTTTCCCTATCCGCCGCGGCTTGCGTCATGCTTGGGCCTTGAGACCGTACTTCTCTATTTTCCTATACAGAGTGGAAATATCCAACCCCAGAATCTTGGCGGCCGTGGGTTTGTGCCAATGGTTCTGGGAAAGCACCCAGAAAATCCAGGCTCTTTCGATATCGTTCAGGGTCGGCACCGCTCCCGCGGGGGCGTATCCCCCTTCGCGGCCATCCGCCAGGCCTTCCCATCCCGGCGTCGCGCCCGCGCTTCCGGGTTCGACCAGCCCGGAGGCGGCCGCCGCGGAGGCCAGACCGGCCGCCGATACCGGGGATTTCAGATCCAATTCCAGCTTATCAATGGTTTCGCCGGTGCTGAACGCGATGGCCCGCTCCACCGCGTTCTCCAATTGACGCACGTTCCCCGGCCAGGCATAGCCCTCGATCATGGAAAATGCCTCAGGAGTGAAGGATTTCCGGCCATGGGCCTTGCGCCTCAGGAAATGGGCGGCGAGCAGCGCGGCGTCATCGCCGCGTTCGGAAAGCGTGGGCGTATAGATGCGCAGCACGTTGAGCCGATAATAGAGATCCTCGCGGAAGCGGCCTTGGGCCACCGCGTCCTCCAGGTTGACGTTGGTGGCGGCCAGCAGGCGCACGTCGATGCGCGCCGAAGCGGTGCCGCCCACGGGCGTAATCTCCCGCTCCTGGATCACGCGCAGCAGCTTCACCTGGGTGCGCATGGGCATCTCGCCGATTTCGTCGAGGAACACCGTGCCGCCTTCGGCCACGGCGAACAGCCCTTCCTTGTCGGCATGGGCGGATGTGAAGGCGCCTTTGACATGGCCGAACAATTCCGACTCCAGCAGATTCTCGGAAAGGGCCGAACAGTTGACCACTACGAATGACTTATGCGCGCGCAGGGATTTCTGGTGGATGAGCTTGGCCACCAATTCCTTGCCCGTTCCGCTTTCGCCCGTTATCAGTACAGTGCTCTCGGACGCGGCGATGGCATCGATGCGTTCGCGCAGCTGCAGCACCGCGGGCGATTGGCCCACCAGTTCCACGCCCTGGCGGCGGATGATGCTCTTCAATTCCCGGTTCTCGTTCTCGAGCACGCGCGTGGCCACGGCCTTCTCCACCACCTTGCCCAGGAAAACCATTTCGAACGGCTTGGAAATGAAATCGAAAGCGCCCAGCTTCACCGCTTCCACCGCCTTCTCCACCGTGCCGTAGGCGGTCATGACCACCACCGGCAGGCGCGGATATTTTTCCATCAGCGCCTTCACCACCGTCAGGCCGGATTCCGGACCCAAGGTGAGATCCACCATGGCCAGCATCGGTTCCGGGCCTTCCATACGCTTCATCGCCCCGGCCACGTTATGGGCCGTCACGGGGGCATAGCCTTTTTTCTCGAAGAATACTTCCAGCAGCCCGCAAAGGGATACCTCGTCATCGACGATGAGGACGGGCGGTTTCATGGAGGCAATTATCGCACAATTGAATGTGCGGAGTCGCGTCCGGCGAAGGGGTATCTTTGGCAGGATGAAGGGTTTAGGGGCGGAAAGGGCGGGAAAGCCGGTCTTGCGCAGTAAACGGAAGACCAGGGGCCAAGGATGGCGCGGAATGGCGGATTTTAACCCCGCCTTCCGCTTTGGGGAATAAGCGACAAAAAGACCGCCCTGAGGGGCGGTCTTTTGGACAAGGTTTAACCTGCCAGTATCGGGTTACTTCTTAGCGGCGATGAGCGCGTGGATCTTGCGCTTGTAATTGCTGACGGTATTCTTGGTGATGCCGGCGCGGTTGCGGCGGGCGGCCTTGTCCAGCATGGAAAAGAAGGCCGGCACTTCGGCCAGGATGGTTTCCTTCTTGTCCGCGGTGCGGATCTTCTTCAGGCTGGTCTTGATGGCGGAACGCACCGCGCGATTGGCAAGGCGGGCCTTTTCCGAGGTGATGACCCTTTTGATGGCAGACTTATGATTTGGCAAACGAGCCTCCGGTATCTCTTTTAAATCGGCTGAGAAAATTAACCTCTATGGGCGATTTTTCCAACTCCCGATGGGAAAGGATCTTAGTGGACGGCGGAATGGGCCGGGGATAATCCCCAAAAATGGCGGATTTGGGGAGGTTTCCTGGTAGGTTTAGCCCGGGTAAAACCAGGGGGGAACCTGCAAAAGGGATAAAATGGGGTGAATCAGCGGTCTCCAAATGCGGAACCAGAAAGAGATAAGCCCATGGCCGCTGCCAAATGTCTCAAACGCCACAATGGCCACCAGGGGGAACACGCCCAGCATGGCCAGCTTTTCCTCGAAGGCATCGGCGAGCTTGTCGGACATGAAAACCGTGACGATTTTGGAACCGTCCAAGGGCGCCAAGGGCAGCAGGTTGAAAATGGCCAGGCTGAAGTTCACGCTGATGAAACCGGTCAGTAAGAGGTACCATCCCGATCCGGCCACGGAGGAGC
>JBDSWM010000327.1:0-27419 GCA_039926685.1 Fibrobacteria bacterium
CTTATCCTGGGGAATCTCCGCTTCGTCGTTTCCATCGCGCGCCGCTACCAAGGTAAAGGGCTCTCCCTCCTGGAACTCATCAACGAGGGCAATCTCGGCCTTTACAAGGCCGCCAAACGCTACGATCCTTCCCGCGAAGTGAAGTTCATCTCGTACGCGGTATGGTGGATCCGCCAATCGATACAGAAAGCACTCTTCGAACAGGTCGGCGCCGTGCGCGTGCCGCCCAACAAACTGGCCATGGTCAACCGCTTCAAGAAGGCGTTGGTGCAGAACGGCGGCGACTACGAGAAGACCATCGCGCTTCCCGATTTCGTGGAGTACGAGCAGGAAATCGCCGAAATCATGGAGAAGATTGCGGACGTGTCCCTGAACGCGCCGCTGGGCGCGGAAACCGACGGGCGCGATCCCGTCACCACGCTCATGGACGTGCTCGGCAACGAGGGCAACCAAGAGCCGGATAATGAGAAAGCGGAGCTTTCCCGCGTCATCGATTCCGTGCTGGGGCAGATGTCCGAGCGCGAGGAAAAGGTGTTGCGCATGTACTACGGCATCAACTATTCCCGCGAATTCACCTTGGACGAAATCGGCAAGGAATTGAAGCTGACGCGCGAACGGGTGCGCCAAATCAAGAACAAATCCCTGCGCAAGCTGCTCCGATCCAAAGAGTCGAAGGACAAGCTGATGCCTTTTGTCCAGGAGAACTGAATGTGACGGGCCTTTTGGCCCAATCCGGCACTCTTCCATTTTTCACTTTTCATTTTTCATTTCGCACTTTGAATTCTCTCTCCTTTCCCCTTCCATCCCTTCCATTCTATAATTAGCCCATGGAAACCGGTCGGAAACATCCGATTCTGCCTTGGGTGATCCTCGCCGCCTTGCTGGGCGCGGCCGCGGGCTTCGCTTTGGCCCTGCATCTGGACTTGCACGCGGTCAAGCTGAGCCAGTCGCCCTTCAGCCCCGATCCGGGCACGCGCATCACCAAAGGAAGGGACTTCAGCGGCGCCAAGGAGCTGGACGATCTGAAAGCTGCCGAGAAGGCTGAAGTCGCGCGCGGCCTGCAATTGGCCAAGGCCGGCGAAACGGCCCCGGCCCTGCAAGCGATCGAGCCCATCCGCAAGAAGCATCCTGATTTCCGCCTGGGTCAGGGATTGGCCGCGCTGATAAGCATGGGCATGCTCGATTCCACGGCGGGCCCAAAAAAGGATACCGGGGCCGGCGAAGGGCTGGATGGGGAAAGCCTGGAAATCCTGCGCGCTTGCCTCGCCAAAGACTCAACCCATCCCTGGATCCAATATCTGGCCGGCCGCGCCTTCGAGCAAATGCGCCGCCCGGATTCGGCGGAAACGCATTACCGGAAAGCCATCGATGCTTCCCCCCAATTCGCCTACCCGTACATCGCCCTCGGCCGCTTGCAATTGGATAAGGGGGAACTCCGCGACGCCAACCTCAATTTCCGCATGGCCATCGGCCTGATGGAATCGGCGCCGGAAGATTATCTCCCGGGCTCGCGCCTGGCCATTCCCGTCACGGAAACCCTGCCTTACGATTTGCTGGCCGCTTTGTTCCTCCAGAGCGGCGCCGAGGACAGCGCCGCCATGGCGCTGGAATACGGACAGGAACAAGGCGTGAAAACCGATCGCATGCAGCTGGTGCAAGGCCGGCTCTGGGAGGCGCGCGGCTTCCTGAGCAAGGCGGACTCGCTTTACCGCGCCTTGCAGGCCCGGGATCCCGGCAACCCCGCCTACGCGGAGGCCCTCGCAACCTTGGGCTGGAAGCCCCAGGGCATGGCGGCCTCGACGGGAGCGCGCCCCGCCGACGCGGAAGCGGCTTTCGCCATCGCTTTGCTGGATCCGCTCGCCCGCCAGAATACCCGCAATGCGCCCTTGTGGATGGCGCTGGGGCAGGCCTATTACCGCCGCGGCCTGTTCGGTATGGCCACGGAATGCTTCGACTCCAGCCTCAAGTACGAGTCCGCCCTCCCGGGCCTTTCCGAAAAGCGCGACGCCGCTTATCAAGCCCTGATCCGGCAAACGGTGCCCGCGGCCGCGCAAAAGGCGCGTAACAAACCGCAGCCGCCCTCGCTGGAAGAGCAGGCTCCCGTTGTCATCCCCGGCAGCAACGCCCTGCTCGGCACCTATAGCGTGCCTTGGGGCAGCACGCAAACCCAGGTGCGCCAGGCCTATCCCAAAAAGGATTTCCATACCCTGGCCAACGGCAACCTGATGGACAGTTTCGTCCAGGAAGGCGTCCGCCATGATTACCTGCTCGCCTTCCGGCAAGGCAAACTCTGGGGTATCCGCGTCTACGTCACCGACAGCGCCGGCGTTTCCGGCGATCTGTTCGGGCGCATCATCCGCACCAAGGCCAAGATCTCGGGCGAAGGCCGCGGCACGGGCGAAGCCAAGTGCACGGGCTTCAAGAGTTTCCAGGGCGCCATCTGGGAGAACGACGATACCTTCGAGTTCATGGCCCAATTCGAAGGCGACATCCATCGCGTGCGCCTGGCGCGGCTGGCGCGCGAATACCTTCCCGAAGATCGCCGCCTCTGCGAGCTGGTGACCTACTTGCGCGAAGACGCCTGGAAATGAGGGGCGAGGCGCCCCTTGAGGAGAAATCGTCCCGGAAGGACGATTTCTCCGAGCAACGGTCCTAGAAGGACGGCTAAAGATGTCTTTACGGGTCCTACTTACCGGCGCGTCTTCCGGCATCGGCTTGGCCACGGTCCGGCTCCTCTCGCAAAACGGTTATTCCGTTATCGGCACCGCCCGCGATCCCGAAGCCGTCCTCCGGCGCCTGGAATCGGAAACGGGCGCCGCTTCGCCTTTCCGCCTGATAGCCATGGATCTTACCGATCCCGTATCCGTCGAGCGCGGCTTCGCGGAGGCGCAGCAAGCGCTAGGCGGCGTCGATATCCTCATCAACAACGCCGGCCAGGGCGAATTGGGCGCGGTGGAAGATACGGACCTGGCCGACAGCCGGCGGCTTTTCGAAGTCAATTATTTTTCCGCGGTCCGTTTGGTGCAATTGGCCTTGCCCGCCATGCGGGCGCGCGGTTCCGGCGTTATCCTCAACCTGGGATCCATCGTCCACGATTTGCAATTCCCTTTTAAGGCGCAATACTGCGCCAGCAAATCCGCCCTCACTGGATTCTCCCTGGCGCTCCGCTACGAGCTGTACCCCCACAATATCCGCGTGCATGTGCTGGAGCCGGGCTGGGTGCGCAGCGAATTCCATAATCGCCTCAAGGTGGCGGTGAAGGCCGGCAGCCCTTATGCGCCGCGCCTACGGCCCTTCCTCGATTTCAGCCGGGATTCCGATCCGAACATCCCGGACGGAAAGGCGGTGGCGGAGATAATCCTATCGGTGCTGGGGAATCCCAAAGCGCCCGTGCGCGTGGCGGTGGGGGCGGAAGCGAAAAAATTCCGACTGGCGCGCAGGTTCCTGAGCAATGCCATGTTGGACAGGCTGCTATTGTGGAAACTCTCGCAAAAGGGCGGGGATGGCGTAAATAATGATAAGGCGCTCCTGTAAACGGACGCCTAATCAGTCGGGCCTCGGCAGACGGATACCCCAATCGCGCGTGAATCTCACGCTCACCTTTCGGCTGATCAGGGATAGGCCGTCGGCCGGGCCCGCGGGGCGGTCTTGCCCCGGTCTCGATTCAGATGGCCGACTCCAGGTACCAGGACGGCTCTTCAACGTAAAGCGACTCCACCTTTTTCCAGTCGACCAGCTTCCACCAGGTATCCACCCATTCCGGGCGCCGGTTCTGGAATTTCAGGTAATAGGCGTGCTCCCACAAATCGACCAGTAAAAGTGGTTTCTCGCGCTTGCTGATGGGCGTGTCCTGGTTGGACAGGTTCTCGATGCGGAGTTTGCCTTCCTTGTCCTGGATGAGGAAGGTCCAGCCGCTCCCGAACAACTCCAAGGCGGAGGCCGTGAACTTCTTCTTGAATTCCGCGAAGCTGCCGAAATCGGCATCGATGGCTTCCGCGAGATCGCCCCCGGGCGCGCCGCCCTTGCCCATGCCCATGATGGTCCAGAACAGGCTATGGTTGGCATGCCCGCCGCCATTGTTGAGGATGGCCTTGCCCGCCGCTTGCGGCAGCGCCGCAGGATCGGACAGCAATTCTTCGATGGATTTGCCCGCCAATTCCGGATGGCCTTCCAAGGCCTTGTTCAGCTTATCCACGTAGGCGGCATGGTGTTTGCCGTGGTGGACTTCCAATGTGGCCTTGTCGTACATGGGTTCGAGGCCGTTGGTGGGATAAGGTAATGGGGGAAGTTCAAACGCCATATGCATCTCCTGTCATGGTGCCGTCGCGACGGCGGATAGGCTTAAGATATGGGCCGAGAGGGGGGGAGGCAAGTATTTCCGGACTGGGCCGGAAATCGGCTAAGGCCGTTTAAAGCAGGCACAGGCAGGCTAAGGAAGGCTCAGGTAAGCCTGGATGGCTTCGACGTTTTCCTCCGAAAGCGGTAATTTGACCATAACGGCGGTTTTCCGCTTGGGAGTGTACCCGATGGGATACTCTCCGCGCAGGACCCGGGCCTGCACCAGTTCCAGGCTGGACCCCTTCAGAGCGGGGCCCAGGGTTCCGTCCAAGGCGGGATTCGTGTTATGGCAGGCGATGCAATTGGCCAGGTAGAGCCCGCGGCCCGCTTGCGCCTTGGGGTTCGCGGACGCGCCGGAACCCTGGTTGCACGCGGTCCAGAACTCAAGGCAAGCGGCGCACAGCGCCACCGCCAAAAGCGAGGCCCGCAGCAAGCGCATGGGATGCCTCGGAATCAATGGTGGAGCACCAATTCGGAAACGACATAGAACAGCACCGAGAGCAAGAGCCCGTAATGGATGACGCCGGAAACCTTCTCGATGGGTTTGGTGGTGGCTCCCTTATCGGCCAACAGGGCGTTGGCTTCCAACAGGCCCACGATGACGATGACGATGCCGAGCCACAGGCCCACGCGGCCTTCATCCACGCGGATGGCAAGATGGCTGGCGGCTCCCATGAAGAACAGCAGGGGCACGGACAGGAGGGTATTGGTACGGGAGGCGAGGAAAGCGCGGCGCGCGAGGGCGGGGAGGTTCTCGACTTTTTCGCCGTTGGCGGAAGCGATCACCTTCTGCTGGCGGGGCCAGATGACGAACCAGACATTGAACCACATCACCGAACCCATGATGGCGCCGGTCAGGATGGTGGCGGCCCACGAGCTGTTGAACAGCGCGGAACCGGCTTCTCCCGCCTGTCCGAATTTCAAGGCGATGATGAGCCAGCCGGTGACGAACGTGCCCATGGCGCCGTATCGGAAGTAGAACAGGGCCTTGGGCACCAATCCCTTGGTGGCCTCGGTCTTGGTGGCGGCGTCAGCTTTGGCGAAGAACGGGCCTTGCACGAAATTGAAATACCAGAGCATGCCGATCCATGCGATGCCGAAAATGAAATGCCCCCACCGCAGCAGGAAGAAGAGTCCGTCCAGATTGAAAAGTGCCCATTGCATTGAAAGTCTCCGCGTTTAGCGTTTAGCAAAAGGCAAAATATAAGCATTAAGGCGCAATTTGGGACCCAGGCCCGCTTAAACCGGCGCCCGCTATTCCTACGGGCTTTATAGGTTGAGGACCCGGGCGGTGCGTTCCCTAAGCTTGCGGAAAAAGGATTTCGGCTTGAAGCGGAGCTCGCGCGTTTCCTCTCCCGCCCGCGCGACTACGGCATGCGACAAGGGTTTTCCATCCGACCAGGATGCGAAAAAAAAGGGAACCCTGTCGATCCATTGCATGGAATCGGCGCTCAAGTACAGCTTTTGTCCCGGAATGGCATTATACGCGCCGGGAGTGATGAAGGGTTCGTTGTTGATCCTTACGATGATTTCGGGAGGATCGGTGCGGAAGCGCATGCGGATGCGTTTGGGCTGCAAGTCCACGGACGCGCTTCGGCTCAAGCCCGCCTTATCCTCGACCCGCAGTAGAATCCGGTAAAAGGTGCGCGAGGAGGTTTCGCCCGAATCGGGAATCCGGAAAGACCCTTCCGTCCCCGTCATGAAGGCCAGGGGAACCGGGTGGGCATGCCCATCGATATGGTATTCCACCTGCCAGAACAGGCGATCGGGCGCGGCAACGCCGTCTTCCGGATCCAGGCCGTGCCCCGAAAAGGAGATCGTCGTTCCGGCCTCATATTGAAAGCCCGCGCGGGGTGAGTCGATATAAGCCGACGGGCGCGCGTCGCGGGTGACTTCCAAAGCCGCCTCCCGGCTGAGAAGTTCTCCCAAGCCGGCTTTTACCCGGCAACGGTAGGCGCTGCCATCGGCATCCAGCGTCAGGGCCGAAAGAGCCAGCTCCGCGCCCGTGGCGCCGGGGATATCGGCGAAGCGGCTTTCGCCGCGCGCCTTCCTTTGCCACTGATACGCGATGGGCGCTTTGCCGGATGCGGAAATCCGGAACGAGCACGCTTCGCCCAGGGACGCGCGTACCGATTCCGGCTGCCGGAGGATTTCCGTGCGCAGGTTGGGGCCATAGTCGAAGCGCACCAGGGATCCGACATCCCAGCCCAAACCAGTGCCTCCGTCCATGGTCGATTTGCCGCGCAGCAGGCAGTACAGGCTTCCCTTGGGCGAAAGCGCCAGGGCCACGGGGGCGCTGAGATGGTCGGCGAAGTAGGCCGCCGAATCCGGCTTGAGCGGATCGAGAGTCCGGATCCATCCCACGGTATAATCAGCGATGAACATTTTCGATCGGTAGGACTCCGGAAAGCCCGCGCTATTTCCAGGCAAGGATCCCGGCAATGAGGACGGATAGAAAACGCCGCCCGTGATGGAGCTCCCTTGCCCGTGATTAGGGCCGTGAGGATAGGAGAACAGCGGGGAGATCTCCTTGGAACCAGCCAGGCCGGGGCCTTCCCAATTGGGCCAGCCGTAGTCGCCTCCCGGAATCAATTCGTCCACCTCTTCCACCGCCTCGTTGCCCACGTCCAAGGCGAAGAGGCGTTTGCTTTCCGGCTGGGAAACCAAGGTGAACGCCGCCCTGAAACCGGAAGCGTAAATGGCTCTGGCCTTGCCTTTGGCCGACTGGAAAAAAGGATTGTCGGCGGGAATGCTCCCGTCCCTGTTGAGGCGGAGGATTTTGCCGTAGGTATTGTCGATGGCCTGTACGCGTTCCGGGTATCCGGATTCGCCCGATCCGATGTATAGGCAACCGTCCGGGCCCATCAGCATGCCTCCGCCCAAATGGTATTCCTCGTGCGGAACGTCCAATTCGAAAAGCAGGGTATCGCTGGCCGGATCAGCGTTATCCCCATGCGCGGTATAGCGGCGAATCTGGTTGTGGGGATGCGGATTCGCCGATCCTACGTTAACGAAGAAACGGCCGTTGCGGCCGAAGTCGGGATCCAAGGCTATGCCCATCAGGCCTTGCTCATCGTCGACCCAGGTGGGAACCGTGAGGAAGGGGACCGGCAATAGGCTGTCGTCACGCAAGATCCGGATCTCGCCGCCCTGCTGGCAGACGAAGATGCGGCCGTCGGGCGCCACCGCCATCGCGGTAGGGCTGTTCAGTTCCCGGGCGATTTCCGTCAACGTGAATCCCGGCGTCAATTCCACGTAAGGGCAGGCAGGCAGCGATGCGATCAGCACGCAAAGCATCGTTCTTCCGTTCCAAGCGGACAGGGTCGCGTTCAGGTCAACCTCCCAGGATGATTGGGGCAACTCAATCGGGACGGGGGCGAGGCCACGGGAAAATGCCGCCGGTAACGGCGCGAGTTTACGCAATAATAACCCGTCGCAAATTCATAGGCAAGAGTTATCCATGGGGCGATAACTACCTTTCCCAAGGTGGGGGGAATACCTGAGTTGAAAACCGGATCTTCGGCCGCCCGTCCCGGCAAAAGCACGGCGCGCCTGCTGTGGATGCTTTTCGCCTCCTTCGTGGTATACGGAACCACCTTCCCGTTCTCGTTCAGCGTTGAGGGGAACGGGATGGACACCCTGTTCCGGCGCATCAACTGGCGCCCCATGGGAGGCGTGGCGGGAAACCTGTTGGTTTCCGATATCATCCAGAACATCCTACTGTTCATCCCCTTCGGCTTCCTCGGTTATTTCTCCCTCATCCATAAAAGCTCCTGGCTGAAAAAGTTCGCCATCGTGGCGCTGGGAGCCATACTCAGCGCTTCGGTGGAATTCCTGCAAATCTTTTCGCCCTTGCGTTCCCCGGCGCTTTCAGACATTATTTTCAACACTTTGGGTACATCCTTGGGCCTGGGCTGCGGAATCCTCCTCAAGAAATCCGTGCTGGGATTCAAATCCCATCCCGTGGCGCGGCGGTTCCTGGACGCCCCTTCCGCCTATCCCGCCTGCATATTGCTCCTCTTGGCCGTGATGGGTTGCTGGGAGCCGTTCGACTTTTCCTTGGATGTGGGATTGGTTTGGGCCCATGTGAAACCGTTATTGCACGGCGCCTTTGTCTTCAAGAGGCCCGATGACGACTTGGTAAGCTTCATCCGCTTCCTGCTGAGCGGATTGTTCACATGCCGGGTTTTGCAGGAAACCGGTTTCCGCCGCCCGGCGCTCGTCGGCGCCGCGGCGGTGGCTTGCCTCGGCGTGGGCCTGGAAGCCACCCAGGTTTTCATCCAATCGAGATTCCCGGAAGTGCAGGATGCGGCCGTGGCCGTGGCCGGCGCCCTGGCCGGAGCCATCGTCTTCTTCTTCCCGGGATTCCATCTCCGCCCCAAGGCCTGGTTCTGGGCGGGAGCGGGGGCCGTATTCCTCTCCGCCGCCGCCGCCGGATTTTATCCTTATCGATTCACATCCCACCGCTCCGATTTCAACTGGGTGCTTTTCCTGCCGCAATATGAACGGACCACCTTCGCGTCCCTGGGGGACTTCATCGCAGGCGCCATGACGTATTTCCCGCTGGGATTCCTGTTGGGCTATTTCCGTCCGCGTCCGCGCGCCTGCATCTGGGCGGCCGCGCTGGCGGGGATCATGGCCTTGGCCATAGAGGTCGCCCAGGGATTCGTGGCGGGACGGTTCTCCGACATCACCGAGGTGCTGGGAGCCATGCTGGGCGGCCTGGCCGGCAGCCTGGCGGTAACGCGCGGATGGCCCGCCTTCAGGGAGTATATGCGCCGGGACGACGATCGACAAGTATGAACACCGCATGAAAAGGGACGTCGTCATCGCCGGAGGAGGCATCGTGGGATTGGCGACGGCCTGGCGGCTGCTGCGGCGGTTTCCCGATCGCAAGGTGCTGGTGCTGGAGAAGGAAGCCGGCGTGGCGCGCCATCAGACGGGCCACAATAGCGGCGTCATCCATTCCGGCATCTATTACAAACCGGGCAGCTTCAAAGCGCGGCTATGCCGGCAGGGTTACGCGGACATGGTCGCCTTCTGCCGCGAGCATGCCCTGCCCCATGATTTGTGCGGCAAGGTGGTGGTGGCCGTTTCCGAGGCCGAACTGGGGCCCCTGGATACCTTGCGTCAGCGCGCCGAAGCTAACGGGCTGCGGGGCGTGACCGTGATCGAACCCGGGGATTTCGCCCGCTACGAACCCCGCATGGCGGGCCTCAGGGCTTTGCATGTGCCTGAAACCGGAATCGTCGACTACGTGAAGGTTTCCGAAAAGCTGGCGGAGGAAATCCGCGCCCTGGGCGGGGACATACAACTGGCCAGGCACGTGGAATCGCTGCGCGACCTGCCCGGGGAAAAGGTGATCCGCGCCGGGGAGATGGAGTACGCGGCCGCGTTCTTCATCAATTGCGGCGGCTTGCAAAGCGATCGGGTGGCCCGGCTGGACGGCCTCGATCCCGGCATAGCCATCGTCCCGTTCCGCGGCGAGTATTACGATCTCAATCCCGAAGCCAGGGGCTGGGTGAGGAACCTGATCTACCCCGTGCCGGATCCGGCCTTCCCCTTCCTGGGGGTGCATTTCACGCGCATGATCGGAGGCGGGGTGGAATGCGGACCCAATGCGGTGCTGGCGTTCAAGCGGGAGGGGTACCGGAAAACGGACCTGGATGCGCGGGATTTGGCCGAGGTTCTCGCCAATCCCGGTTTCCGGAAATTGGCCGCGAAGCATTGGCGCATGGGCCTGGGGGAGTTCCACCGCTCCTTTTCCAAGGCGGCTTTCGTCAAGGCCCTGCGAAGGCTGCTGCCCGACCTGGAAGCGGCCATGATCGTTCCGGCGGGAGCCGGCGTGCGGGCCCAGGCACTGCGCCGGGACGGAACCCTGGTGGATGATTTCGAGTTCGCGGAAGGGCCGAGAAGCCTGCATGTACTCAATGCGCCTTCGCCGGCGGCCACGGCTTCGCTGGCCATTGGGGCGGAGATCACGGATCGCTATTCCCGCCTTGCCGGCGGTTAGCGACGCTTGCTTTCCGGCAGCGCCAAGGGCTATGATCCGTCCGGTACCGTATGAAGATTATGCATCTGGAATCCGCCACCCGTTTCCTCGCGCTGGGAAGCGTTACGGGAGGGATTCTGTCGGTCACCTTGCTTCCGGCGCATGCGGACCTGTTCGCCGGCAATGCAGGCAGGCATCCCTTTTCCTTGTCCGACTTCCTTTCCAATGCCCGCTATGCCGATGTTATGGACGTGGCGCAAAACGTGATCCTGTTCCTGCCCTTCGGTTTCTTCTTCGCGACCGTGCTTCCCATCAGGTTATCGGAAAACCGTAGGCGGGCTTGGACCTGCGCGGCGGGTTTATGCGTGAGCGCGGGCGTGGAAATCCTGCAAGCCTGGATCCCTGGGCGCTATTCCGCCTTGTCGGATGTGCTCCTCAATGGGTGCGGCGCCTTCCTGGGCGGAGTCCTGGCCGCGCGCTTGGCCCGGAACGGGTACGGCCCGGATGACTGATACGCACCGTTTGGTGGCGCCTGCCGTATATTTGCTTTGGTCCCGGATTTTGCTACCATGGGTTGTCGCTCCAACCCGGGCGCGAATCCGTGCGGAAGGTGCTTCGTGTGATTGAAACATACCAGGGGCAATCGCGACAGGCGTACGAGGAATTCCTGGCCGGGGATTCGGGCGCCAATTATTGCCATGATCCCGCCTGGCTGGATGTATTCCGGGAAGGCTATGGCAAAACGGGCTTCATTCTGTGCTGGAAGGATCCGGCCAGCGGAAAAATCCTCGCATCGGCGCCGGCCGCCCTGCTCGCCAGCCCGCTTTTCGGCCGGACGTTGGTCGGTCTTCCTTACCTGGATTATGGCGGCATAGCCTGCCGCGATCCGGCCATCCAGGAAAAACTGCGCTTAGAGCTTCTCTCGCTCGCGCGCGCCGGCAAAGCGGGCCTGGAACTGCGTTGCACGGAAGCGTTGGCCGGCCTTCCCCAAGTCCCCAATATCAAGGTGGCCATGACGCTGCCGTTGACCCCGGGCGGAGCCGACGCCTATTGGAAAAGCCTGGACGCCAAGGTCCGGAACCAGGTTAGGAAAGCGGAGAAGTCCGCCGTGACGGTGCGTTGGGGCCGGGAAGAGAATCTCGACGACTTCTACCGGGTCTTTTGCGTCAACATGCGGGACCTGGGCTCCCCGGTCCATGCCAAACGGTTCTTTTCCAGCGTGCTCAAGCATTTTCCCGGCGCCCAGGTGGGAACGGCCTTCCGGGAAGGGCGTTGCATCGGAGGTCTCTTCCGGATCCATTGGCGGAAAACCCTCGTCATCCCCTGGGCTTCCACCCTCAAGGAAGAGCGCGTGCATTGCGCCAACAACGCCCTGTATTGGGAAAGCATCCGGTTTGCCTTCGAACAGGGTTGCCAAGCGGTGGATTTCGGCCGCAGTTCCAAGGAAGAAGGCACCTACCGGTTCAAGCAGCAATGGCTGGCCCTGGAGTCCCCCCTGCATTGGTACCAATTCGACGCCGAAGGCGAGGTATTGCCCGCGGTGCGCCATGCCGCCACCGGCAAGCTGGGCATGCTGAAAAGCGTATGGGCGCGGCTACCGCTTCCGTTGGCGAATTTCGCCGGCCCCTTGTTGCGAGGCTCGATTGCAGCGTAAAATCGGAGAAGCCTGTTTTTTCAGCTAACATCCGATGCCGGAGGAATGTCCAATGGGACCAGACCGGAAAAAAGGGAAGTCTTCGTGGCCCCTTAATTGGAAGAATCCGCCGGGATTGGGAATAAAAAGGCTTGACGGAAATGAAACCAACTCTGAAATTTGATCCCAGGCCCGTAGCCAGCAAGTACTTTAAATCCAGCTCCGATTCCCATGCGGCGGTACCCCTGAAGAAAACCCATATCCTGACCGTGTCCGTAGAGGACTATTTCCATGTGGGCGCGTTCCAAGGCGCGATTACGCGCAAACATTGGGATCGCCTGGAATCCCGCTTGGAACATAATATCGCCCAGGTCCTGGAACTGCTGGAAGGCCACAATGTGCGCGCCACTTTCTTCGTATCGGGCTGGGTCGCCGAGAGGATCCCGGGCCTGGTCAAGGACATCGTGTCCAAGGGGCATGAAATCGGCAGCGCCGGCTATTGGCCCAATGGCGTGCGAGGCAAGCAGCCCCAGGAATTCCGGGATGATCTGAAGCGGGGTCGGCAGGTGCTGGAGTGGGCGGGGGCCCATCACATCATCGGATACCGTTCGCCGCGCAACTGGCTCGCGAAAAAGGAACTCTGGATGCTGGACGTGCTGGCCGAAGAGGGCTACCTGTACGATTCCAGCATCAATCCGGTGCTGCGTAGCTTCGCCGAGCAACCGGAGCATTACGAAGTTCACAAGCACGAAACCCCGGGCGGCGGCATCTGGGAGTTCCCCATCTCCACCGACGCGATCCTGGGCGTCCGCTACGCCATTTCCGGAGGCAACTATATCCGGCAATTGCCGCATACCCTGCTCAAGATGGCGGTTGAGCATTGGAGCCGGACGAAGTCCGTGCCGCTGGTGTTCTATTTCATGCCCTGGGAGCTGGACAAGAAGCAGCCGCAAATCCAGGTCGCGACGCGGCTGAACCGGATCCGGCATTACCGCAACCTGGAAAAGACCAGTTGGGTGCTGGAAGAGTACCTGCAGAAATACAATTTCCAGCCCATCATCGAATACATGGGATTGGAGAAGGAGCCCGGGCGCGCCTGGGTCCCGCCGGACGCTTCCGACCCGGGGGAATTGCCTCCCGGCATCGTGGATATCGGCACGCTGCCGTCGGTGACCTTGGTCATACCCATCTACAACGAAGAGCAAAGCATCGCCTATCTGTACAAGACCCTGCGCGAATTCCGGGCGAAGCTGGAAACCCGCTTCCGCGTGCTGTTTTGCCTGGTGGACGACGGTAGCCGCGATGATACCTGGAACCGGTTGACGGCCAAGTTCGAAGGCTTGCGCGATTGCAACCTGATGCGGCACGGCACCAACCAGGGTGTGGCGGCGGCCATCCTGACCGGCATCAAGAATTCCACTACCGAGACGGTATGCTCCATCGATTGCGACTGCTCCTACGATCCCGCGGTGCTGGAAGCGATGATACCGCTGCTGGAAAACGCCGACATGGTCACCGCATCGCCCTATCACCCCAAAGGCCGCGTGGTGAACGTCCCCAAATGGCGCCTGTTCCTTTCGCGCACGTTGAGCCTGATGTACAGCAACCTCCTGCATGAACGCTTCTACACCTATACGAGCTGCTGCCGGGTGTACCGCAGGGAGGCCATGATAGACCTTCCCCTGCACAACCGGGGATTTCTGGGCGTGGCGGAAATGCTCGTCCGCCTCAAGCTCATCAAGGGACGCATCATCGAACATCCCGCCGTACTGGAATCGCGCATCCTGGGCGAATCCAAGATGAAAATCGTCCGCACCATCGGGCTGCATTTGCGTTTCCTGCTGCAATTGACCTTCAACCGGAAGGCCATGCGCGAAGAGTCGATGCCCGTTCCCAAGCCCGCGCAGGTCCCGGTATGAAGGCGGCGAAGCCGGGCATGAGCGTTTCCCTGGACATGGACAACCTATGGTCCTACCAGAAAACCCACGGGGACGCGGGTTGGGACGAGTATCCCACCTACCTGGATCCGCTGGTGGACGTGGTGTTGGAGCGTTTGCGCAAACATGGCATGACCATCACCTTTTTCGTGGTGGGCCAGGACGCGGCCTTGGAGAAGAACGCGGGCGCCTTCCGCGCGCTGGGGTCGGAAGCCCATGAAATCGGCAGCCATTCCTTTCGCCACGAGCCTTGGCTGCATCTTTACAGCCGTTCCGAATTGGAAGAGGAACTGGCCTCAGCGGAGACCCATATCCAGCGGGCCACCGGCAAAAAGCCCATCGGCTTCCGCGGACCCGGATTCAGCTACAGCCGGGAAACCCTGGACATACTGTCACGCCGCGGTTACCTGTACGACGCCTCCACTTTCCCCACCTTCATCGGCGCGCTGGCCCGAGCCTATTACTTCTGGAAGAGCGACAACCTGACCGCGGATGAGAAGGAGAAGCGCAAAGGCCTCTTCGGCAAGTTCAGCGACGGGTTCCAGCCCTTGCGGCCGTATCGCTGGGGCGGCGGGGACGGGTTGCTGGAAATCCCCGTGACCACTATGCCGATTTTCCGGACGCCCATCCATCTCAGCTATATCCTTTACCTGTCGCGCTTCTCCAAGGCGGCCGCCGAAACGTATTTCCGCACGGCCCTGGCGCTATGCCGGATGCGCGGGGTGCAGCCTTCCCTGCTCTTGCATCCCCTGGATTTCCTGGGCAAGGACAAGGTGCCGCAATTGTCCTTTTTTCCGGGCATGGACATGGATACCGCCGACAAGGTCGCGTTCTTCGATACCTTGGTCGGCTTCATCAAAAACAGCTTCGAGCCCATTACCATGGAAAAGCACGCCCGGGCCTCCTTGGAAAGCTCCGGACTGCATCGCCGTACCATGCCGGAGGCGTCGCCAGCGCAGGTTGCCTAAGATAGGCAAGGACCGGATAGGCTATCCGGACCGGTTGGGAAAGGCCACTCAATGGCTGCTAAATCCGGGATTTTGCCAGAAACTCGTCCACCAAGCCCACCACCTCGTTGTTGTTCAAGGTGGCGCAGCGCAGCATGGAAGTGTTCAGGATCTGGAATGGGCGCTCCAGGGCCGGAGCGGGGCGGATTTCGCCCGTGGTTTCCCGCGCCAACGGCAGGGGCTGCACGAAACGCGCCCGATGCACGGAATAGCTGACCAGATCATCCCGCTCCGAAAATCCCGGGAACAGCTTGGCGAGACCGCCCCCTAGGAACTCCCGCAGCACCTGCTCGTCCGAATCCTCGAACTTCGCGTCGCGGCTGTCCAGGTAGCGGGGCAGATAGACCAGGCTCCGTCCCCGGGTCTCTTCGCCGGTATCGATGAGGTTGGTCATTTCAATAAGGCCGGTAAGGCCGATATCCTCCCCGATATTGAGCACATAGTAAGGCGTCAGCGGTTTTTTCAGCACCAATACCAGGCAGATCACCCCCAGATAGGCATGGGAGGTGGGATACCATTCCGCCATCCGCTTTACATAGGGGAGCAGTCCGGGATCGGCCGCTTTTTCGGCCAGGGAAGTTGGCGCCGTGAAGAAAACCTGATCGAATTCCAATGAGCGATCGGCGGTGCCCGCGGTGGAGACGGTGAGGCGGCACCCCGCCGCCTTGGCGCCCTCGGCCGCGGGGGCTGTGATGCGCGCGACGGCCGTGCGCAAATGGATTTTCACGCCCGCCGCTGTCAGCACCTTTTCGAAACGGTCCAGGATGGCGGCATAGCCCCCTTTCACATAGCCCAGGTTCTCCTGGTTCTTGCCCGCCGTGCGCGCGCCGAACAGGCGGGTCAAGGTGGCCCAGATGAAGACGGCGGCGACTTGATCGTGGAAGGGGCCGAACTTGGCCTTGAGTAGGGGCAGCCAGAAAACCTCATAGGTCCGGCGCCCGCACATCCGGGTCAGCCAGGCCTTGGCGGTCACGCCGTACAGCTTATAGGGATCCGCGAAGCGGGTGGCGTAGAAGATGGCGGCGCCCAGGCGCACTTTGTCCAGGAGGGAGATGAGGGGGAAGGCCAGGAAATCGCGGTTGTTGCTCATGGAATGGAATTTGCCGCGGCCATAATAACCCGTGCCGGTAGCGCGCCAGCGCAGATCCTGTTCCAGTCCCAATTCGCCCAGGAGGGCGATGAGTTTTCCGTCCTGGGGCAGGATGCAATGGTAATAGCGATCCCAGATGAACTCCCCGTAGTCGTAAGGGCCTGCCAAGCCGCCCAAGGATTCGCCGGCCTCGAAGATCTCGACCTGATGCCCCTGTTTGGCCAAACGGTGCGCCAAGGTGAGGCCCAGCATGCCCGCGCCCACAACCCCTATATGCATATCGCCCTTTCCTATCGCGGCTCTGCGGCCGCCATGACGGCGGCCTTCCCGATGCGAGCCGATCCAATAATAAATCCAGCGGCGGCCGATCCGCAGGATTATCTCGAGGGGCCGGATCCGGCCCGGCGGTCCGATGGCGGGATATTCCCAAAGGTGTAAAGCAGGGCGACGGTCCGCTGTCGGAGGATCCCGGGGATTACCCGCGCAGAGAAAGCGTAGTCTAACTTTTATTTAAATTTAACTTTTCCATTGTCTGACTTTCTATTGACTGCCAAGGCCCCAATGGGCGTAGTTGCCTGGATCCGGAACGGGAAGGTAATATGGAATTTTGCGATCTGAAAATGCAATACGCGGCCTACCAGGCGGAGATCGACTCGGCCATCCGATCGGTGCTCCTGTCCTCGGCCTTCATCAACGGGCCGGAAGTGAAGGCGTTGGAAGGCGAGCTGGCGTCCTTCTGCGGCGCCAAGCATGTCATGGCCTGCGCCAATGGCACCGATGCCATCCACGTGGCCTTGCTCGCCTTGGGGATCCGCCCCGGGGATGAGGTCATCGTCCCTGACTTCACCTTCTACGCGACCGCGGAGATGGTCGCCTTGGTCGGCGCGACCCCGGTTTTCGCCGACATCGATTCCGTCACCTTCAACATCACAGCCGCCACCGTCGAGGCCAGGATTACGCCCCGGACCAAGGGTATCATCCCCGTTTCCCTGTTCGGCCAGATTCCGGACCTGGACGGCATCGGCGCCTTGGCCGCCGCGCGCGGGCTCTGGGTCATGGAAGACGGGGCCCAGTCCTTCGGCGCCGATCAGCGCGGCAAGCGCTCCTGCGCGTTGACACGGGTGGCCACCACTTCCTTCTTCCCGGCCAAACCGCTGGGCTGCTACGGGGACGGCGGCGCTTTGTTTTCCTCCGACGACGCCCTGGCAGCGTCCATCCGCACCTTGCTCAACCACGGCTCCACGCAGCGCTATCACCATAGCGTGGTGGGCGTGAACAGCCGCCTGGACAGCATCCAGGCCGCCGTCCTGCGCGTCAAGCTGAAGCATTTCGAATCCGAGCTGAAGCAACGCGACCGCGCGGCGCGCATGTACACCGAGCGCCTGGCGGGCAAGGTCGTAACGCCGGCGGTCCGGGAAGGGAATTTTTCCGCCTGGGCGCAGTACACCATCCGAGTGCCGAATCGTGACAGGATGCAGGCGCATTTGCAAGGCAAGGGCATCCCCACCGCCGTGCATTACCCCATCCCCATGCACGCGCAGGCCGCCTTCGCGCATCTGGGCATAAAGGACGGGCAATGCCCCGTCGCCAGCCAGGCGGCCCGGGAGGTGATGTCGCTGCCCATGCACGGCATGCTCGCGGAAGCGCAAATCGACGCCATCTGTTCCGCCGTGAAGGAGGGTCTGTAGCATGCGTCTCGCCATCGTCGGATTGGGCTCCATGGGCCGCAACCATTACCGCATCGCGAAGAAGATCCCCGAGTTCAAGATCGCCGCCCTGTGCGACGCGATGACCACGGAAGAGTACACCGAGCCCTTGTACCAGGACGTGGACGAAATGCTGGCCAAGACCAAGATGGACGCGGCCATCATCTGCGTGCCCACCTTCCTGCATTTCGAGTTCGCCATGAAGTTCATCGAAAAGGGCATCCCCATCCTCGTGGAAAAGCCGCTGGCTTCCACCGCCGAGGAAGGGCGCATCCTGCTGCAGAAGGCCGCGGCGGCCGGCGTCCGGGTGGCGGTGGGCCATGTGGAGCGCTTCAACCCGGTGGTCAACGCGCTCATCAGCGAACTGGAAGGCAAGGACCTGTACAGCATCCATATCACGCGGGTGGGGCCTTTCCCCCCCCGCATCGCCGACGTGGGCGTGCTGACCGATCTGTCCGTGCACGATATCGATTTGATCCGGTACATCTCCAAGCGCGAGATCATCGGCTCGCGCATCTTCAAGTCCAGGAAGCTGGTGGACCATCACGAGGACAACGCCATCCTGTCGTTCTCCCTGGAGCGGGAGGTGGTGGCCGGGATCATCACCAACTGGCTCACGCCTTTCAAGAAGCGCAAGGTGGAAGTCGCCACCGCCGAGGCCTATTACGAGGCGGATCTGATGACCCAGACCCTGACCGAGTATTCCGCCTACAAGATGAACAACTCCTTCATCCATCGCGATTGCTACGTGCCGAAGGCCGAGCCGTTGCTGAGCGAGGTCACCGCCTTTCTCGAATACGTGCGCACCGGCGTGCCCGGCCAGCTGGCCACGGCGGCCGACGGCATCCGCACGCTCGAAATCATCGAACGCAGCCTGAAAGGTTCCTAGCATGCCCGCCAGCGACATCTATATCCACCCCAGCGCCAACGTGTCCCCGCAAGCGAAAATCGGGGCCGGCACCAAGATCTGGATCAATGTCCAGGTGCGCGAAACCGCGACCATCGGGGCGGGTTGCATCCTGTCCAAAGACGTTTACATCGACGCCCAGGTACGCATCGGGGATCGCTGCAAGATCCAGAACAGCGTTTCCGTATACCATGGGGTGACGTTGGAAGACGACGTTTTCGTGGGCCCGAACGTGGCCTTCACCAACGACAAAATCCCCCGCGCCTTCAACGCCGAGTGGCGCATCACGCCCACCATGGTGCGGGAAGGCGCCAGCATAGGCGCCAACGCCACCATCGTATGCGGCGTCGAGCTGGGCGAATATTGCATGGTGGCCTCCGGCGCCGTGGTCACCAAAAGCGTGCCGCCCTATACCTTGGTCATGGGCAATCCCGCCCGGCCCGTGGGCCGCATCGACAAACTGGGCAACCGGGTCCCGGAACCGGGATGAAGACGGTCATGACCGTCATCGGGACGCGGCCGGAGATCATCAAGATGTCCCCGCTCATCCCGCTGCTGGACGCGGAGTTCCGCCATATCCTGGTGCATTCCGGCCAGCATTACTCGCCCAACATGGATCGCATATTCTTCGAGGAGCTGAAGCTGCGCCAGCCGGACGCGGTGCTGGATTGCGGAGGCCTGCCGCCCGCGGAGCAGGTGGGCTCCATAATGACCCGGCTGGAAAAATTGGTGGTGGTGCATCGCCCCGACGCCGTGCTGGTGCATGGGGATACCAACACCACCCTGGCCGCGGCGCTGACGGGGGCCAAGTACAAGGAGGCGGGCGTCAAGGTCATCCACGTTGAGGCCGGTTGCCGCTCGCACAACCCGACCATGACCGAGGAGATCAACCGCCTGGTGGTGGACCGGATCAGCGATCTGATGTTCGTCCCCACGGCCGGGGACGCGGCAAACCTGGATCGCGAAGGCATCGCGGCGGGAGCCTACCTGGTGACGGGGAATACCGTGGTGGACAGCTGCCGGCGCACTGCCGGGCTGGTGGATGAAAAGGCCATCCTGAAGCGCTATGGCATCGAGGCCTACGGGTATTGCCTGATGACCATGCATCGCCAGGAAACCGTCGACCATGCCGAAAGGCTTGGCGGGGTATTGAACGCCGTGGAGTCCATCGCCGACCGGCTGCCGCTGGTGCTGCCCCTGCATCCGCGCACCGCGAAGAAGATGCGGGAATTCGGCCTGGCTTTCCGGAGCCCCGGGATCCGCATCATCGAACCTGTGGGGTATACGGAGATGATCGGCTTGATGAAGAACGCCCGCTTCTGCATCACCGATTCCGGGGGCATGCAGGAGGAGGTGGCGGTGCTGCGCATCCCCACCTTGGTCATCCGCAACGAGACCGAATACATGCATTATGTCCAGGCCGGCGTGCTGCGGTTGACGGGCACGGATTCGGCGAGGATGCTGGCCGCGGCCGGGCCCCTGATCGCGGGCCTGGAAGAGCGCGAGCGCGTGGGGCGGCTGCGCATCGATTTGCCCGAAGCCGCTTCCCTGAAAATCGTCCAGACCCTCAAGACCTTCTTGGGCTGAGCCCTTCCCGGCTCTTTCCGCCCCTTCCCGCGCCGCGGGTTCCGCGCTACAGGTCCGGCAACTATGGCCTCAGGCTACGGAGCCAGAAAGCGGAACGCCTTGGGAATGATCATGCTGCTGCCGTTGCTGGTGACCATTACGTCTTCCATCCCCGTGCTGGCGGCGGATTTGGTGGGCAGGATGCCGCGGATGCGCGTCGCGCTGACCGAAGTGATCGTGGCCGCGGCTCCGCCGATGGTCACCGTGGTATTCCCCAGGTTGCCGAAGCGCATTCCCCCGATTTCGAATTTGACCCCGCCGGTGATGGGGCCCCTCCAGGGGAAGATATCGAAGGCCTCGGTGCCGGTTCCCGCATTATTGGGCTTGGCTATGGTCAGGATGCTGTCGGTATAGTCGGCGGAGAGCAGCGCGCCGCCCGGAATGGTCGTGACGTCGAGACCGCCCAGGAACGCGGCAAGGGGCTGCGCGCTCGTCACGGTTTCGCTGTCCGATCCCAGCACTACGCGATAGGTGTCCCCGTTCCACTTCTGCAGCAGCAGGTTTCCCCGCATGGCTCCGCCGAAATTCTGGGCCCGGTATTCTACGATGCCGTTGGTGGAGGCCGGTACGGTCAGCTTGGCTTGCGTGAACACGCCCGGGATGCTTGCTTCCGTGACGCCGTGGTAGAGGTTCTGGCGGTTATCGTAGCGGCCGCGGCTGCGGTTGGGATGCCCGTAATAGGAGCCCGGCACGATCAAATTCAGCTCATCGTCGGTTTGCGGATGAGGGCCTTGGGTGGTGGCCGAAAGGGACGCCTCACCGTAGCCGGCGTTGGGGCCGTTGTCGGTGGCGAAAATCCGGTTCGACGTGGTCAAGGCCAGATCATAGCTGTTGCGGAGGCCGAAGGCGACAACCGAGACATCCACGCCGGGCGCCACGTCCACCAGTTCGCCTTGCACCTGGTCGGTGCTCGGTAGGCCGGAGGAACTGAGGCGATAGGTGATGGTCCCGTTGAAGCCGGGCTTGGAGAGCTGGGCCTTGAGGATGGCGGCGGAGAGCGGGGATTCCGGCACGTTGCCCAAGCCGCAGTTGATTACGCCGGCATTGGTGGTGCCCGCGCTGGTGATGAGCAGGTCGCCATGGTTGTCGAACTCGATGCCGCTTACCCCGTGATCATGGTTGGAGGTGGGCAGGCCGGTGATGATCGGTTGCAAGGTGGAGAAATTGGGGCCGGTCAGCACCGAGATCTGGCTGTTGTATTCGGACGGGCCCGTGAAGCAGGCGCCGCCGTTGGAATGCAGCAGGGAATGGGCGATGTACATCTTCACGGGCCCCGCTGCCTCCAGGGGGTTGAAGGCGATGCCCATGATCTCCAGGTTCTTGACGCCGACCAAGGTGCTGATGGTCTGGGTAGCGGTGATCTGGTAATTGTCGTCCAGGGTATAGGCCATTATCCAGCCTTCCAGGCTGGTCACGTAGAGCCGCCCGTCCGGCCCCCATACGGCTTGGGTGGGGCTCGGCATGTTGGCCAGCTTGGAGGTGGCGAAGGATATGTTGGTGGACGCGCCGCTGGTGTATTTGAGGGTGAATGGCAGGCTGGTGCCATTGGGGGCGGAAACGTAGCCTTGCACGTCGCCGGTTCCCGCCGGGGCCGTGAAATGCAGCGCGGTAGGCGTTCCCGTCAGGGAGGCGCCCTGGAATACCTTGGTTCCTACCACCACTTGCACCTGGCCTTTTGGGAAGAAGCCCAAACCGGTGATGTCCACCGGAAAGCCTTCGGCGGATCCCTGCGCGGTGAAGGTGTTGACGATCGGGAGAAGATCGGTCTCATCGTGGTAGACCAAGGAGGGGGGAAAGGGCGCGGCGGGGGAGATGCCGAGCGAATAGCTGACTTGCAGGGGAGCGGGATCGGTGGTGCCCACCGCGAAGCGCGCTTCCAGATAGACTAGTCCCGGAGCGATGGTCACCGGCCCGGTGACGGCCGCGCCGTTGAGGAACAGTTTGGTGGAGGATCCGCCCGTAGCGGTGAACGTGTATTGGCCGGCCGCGGCGAGCAGGATGCGCGTCTGGAACACCGCCAGATAGGGCGCCGGCACCGGCGCATTGGACAGCGCTAGGGTCATGGTGGGCAAGATGGCCGCGCGCGCGGCTTTGCCCAGAGTGGCATTCAGCAAAGCGGCCGGCGTGGCGGAAGGGAAATACAGGGCCAGGGCGCCGGGAACCAAATCCGCCGGGGCGACCTTTACGGCTTTGGCTCCGTGCAGGGATTCGGGCGGGATGTTGTTGTCGGCTATGGTCAGGCCCACGGCATGGTCGCCCTCGGGAATGTCGATGTCGACCGCGGAGGCGTCCGCCAGCGGCGAGCCGTCCAGGTCCCATTGGCGATGCAGCAGGATCTTACCCAGTTGATGCGTGTGGGAAGGCGCCCCGTTGAAATGCATGGTCTCCTTGCCGTCCCCGTCGTAGTCCACCGCCAGGAAATCGGATTCGATCACCACATGCAGGAACGGGTGGACATGGCCTCCCGCGGTAGGCAGGATTTCCAGGCCGCAAATCTGGGGATTCTCGACCTTGTGGAGCAGGGATACGGAAAGGGTGTCGTCGGAAACGGTGACGTCATACTCCTTGATGAGGGCGGTGTTCATGCCGCCGGATTGGGCGAAGACGTCGAGATTGGAAAAGGCGATCTGGTCTTCGATGGAAACGTCGAATACGCGCTGGCCGGGCGCGGTGACATAGGTCTCCGCGAAGTGCAGGCGCACCTTATAGTAGCCCGGCGTGACCGGGAAGGCATAGGTTAGCTCGGCCCCGCCCGCAAGGTCGTAGCGCTCGGTCTGGTATAGGGCGGCGTTGTTGGTGCCGGAGATGGGCGTCGTGACGCTGGAAACGGATCCGGTGTTGTAGTACTTGTCCGCGTCCCAGGCATTGCCCGCATCGTCGGTGAAGGCGCCGCCGCCGGCATGGATTCGGTAGGTGGAAGTGGCGACGGGGACGGTCACGGCGACACCGTTGCCTGAAATGGCGACGTTGACGTTCCCGGCAGATTGGTTGGAGGCGATGGCCAGGCTGGCGGTATGCACGCCTGCCTCGCCCGCACTGAAGCGCACGGGGATGGCGGCGGTGGCGCCGGATGCCAGGGTCAGGGGCAAGGCGGGAGCGGTGATGGCGAACTCGCCTGCATCGGTTCCGGAGAGGGTGAGGGCGGAGACCACAAGCGGACTGCCGCCGGTATTGGAGAGGACCAAGCTGACGGGAGAAGATGTGGTGCCTGCGTCCACGTTTCCGAAATTGATGGCCGCGGGAGAGACGCTCAGGACAGGCGGACCGGCGCTGCCGCCGCTGGCGGGGATGACTTCGAGGGCGGAGATTTTGGGATTCTCGATTTTGTGGATCAAGGTAACGGTCAAGGTACTGCCTATGACGGTGACGGCGTACTCCTTGACCAGGGCCTTGTTCTTGGCGCCGGCCTGGGCGAAGATATCGAGATTGGAGAAGGCGACTTGGTTCTGGATGGAGACGTCGAAGGTGCGCAATCCCGCGGCGTTGACATAGATTTCGGCGAAGTGGAGGCGTACCATGTAGGCGCCCGGAGTGACGGGGATGGTATAGGTAAGTTCGCTTCCGCCGGCTTCATCATAGCGTTCGCTCTGGTAAAGGGCATCGTTGCCTGTGCCGTCGATGGGGGCGGTGCTGGTGAAGGTGACGCCGGTGTTGTAATAGTTGTCGGCGGCCCAGGCATTGCCGAGATCGTCGGTGTAGGCGCCTCCGCCGGCATGGATGCGCACGGTGGAAAGCGTGGCGGCCGCCGCGCCGGTGCCGGAAAGGGGAACGGCGAGGTTGGGCGTGGCGGGATCATTGGAGGCCAAGGTGAGGGTGGCGGCGGCCGCGGCGGCGGCGGTGGGAGTGAATTTGACGGGAAGGGTGGCGGAGGCTCCGGCGGCGATGGAGATGGGGAGCGCGGCGGTGAAACTGAACTGGGCGGTCTGAGCGCCGGAAAGGGTCAGGGCGGATACGGAAAGGGCCGCGGTGCCGGTATTGCTGAGAGTGAGGTTCAGCGAGGCGGATTGCGTAGGCGACACGCTGCCGAAGGCCAGCGCGGCCGGGGCCGCCTGAATCTTGGCCGCGGGAACGACCGCCGTGCCGGGTACCACTTCGATGGCGGATATCTTGGGATTCTCGATTTTGTGGATCAAGGTAACGGTCAAGGTACTGCCTGTGACGGTGACGGCGTACTCCTTGACCAGGGCTTTGTTTTTCGCCCCGGCCTGGGCGAAGATATCGAGTCCGGCGAAGGCCGTCTGGTTTTCGATGGAGACATCGAATACGCGCTGCCCGGGAGCGGTGGCATAGATTTCCGCGAAGTGGAGGCGCACATTGTAGGCGCCGGGAGTGACGGGGATGGTATAGGTGAGCTCGCTGCCGCCAGCTTCATCATAGCGTTCGCTCTGGTAAAGCGGGTCGTTGCCGGTGCCGTCTATGGGCGAGGTGGAGGTGAAGGTGACGCCGGTGTTGTAATAGTTGTCGGCGGCCCAGACATTGCCGACATCATCGGTGTAGGCGCCTCCGCCGGCATGGATGCGCACGGTGGAAAGAGCGGCTGCCGCCGCGCCGGTACCGGAGAGGGGTACATTGGCGTTACCGGCGCTGGAGGTGACGGCGAGGGTGGCGGCGCGGACGCCTACGGCGGCGGGGGTGAAGCGTACGGGGATGGAAGCGGTGGCGGCGGGCGCCAAGGTCAGGGGCAAGGCGGGAGGAGTGAGGCTGAACTCGGCGGCCTGGGCGCCCGAAAGGGTCAGGGCGGAGATGGTGAGTGGGCTGCCGCCGGTATTGGACAGGACCAGGTTGGCGGGCGTGGAAGGGGTGTTCAGGGCCACGCTGCCGAAGGCCATGGAGCCCGGGGCCGCGGTCAGGACGGCGGGGGCGATCTGGGATCCGGTTCCCGAGAGGGGAACCGTGAGGTTGGGGGTGGCGGGATCATTGGAGGCCAAGGCGAGGGTGGCCGTGGCCGCGGCGGCGGCGGTAGGAGTGAACTTGACGGGAAGGGTGGCGGAGGCGCCGGGAGCGATGGAGAGGGGGAGAGCGGCGGTGAAGCTGAACTGGCCGGCCTGGGCGCCGGAAAGGGTTAAAGTGGATATGGAAAGGGCCGCGGTGCCGGTATTGCTTAGGGTGAGGTTCAGCGAAGCGGATTGGCTGAGCGACACGCTGCCGAAGGCCAGCGCAGCCGGGGCGGCTTGGATCTTGGCCGTGGGCGCGACCGCCGCGCCGGGAACCACTTCGAGGGCCGATATCTTGGGATTCTCGGTTTTGTGGATCAAGGTGATGGTCAACGTGCTGCCCGTGACGGTGACGGCATACTCCTTGACCAGGGCTTTGTTCTTGGCGCCGGCCTCGGCGACGATGTCGAGATTGGAGAAGGCCACCTGATTCTGGATGGAGACATCGAAAACACGCTGCCCGGGGGCGGTGAAATAGATTTCGGCGAAGTGGAGGCGCACCTTGTAAACGCCGGGGGTGACGGGGATGGTATAGGTGAGTTCGCTGCCGCCCGCGGCGTCATAGCGCTCGCTCTGGTAAATGGCGTCGTTGCCGGTGCCGTCAATGGCGGCGGTGCTGGTGTAGGTGCTGCCGGTGTTGAAATAGTTGTCGGCGGCCCAGGCATTGCCGAGATCATCGGTGAAGGCGCCGCCGCCGGCGTGGACGCGCACCGTGGACTCCGCCCGGGCGTTATTGGGAAATTGGAGGATGATGGCCAACAGGCCGATTATCGCGAACTTGTTCTTGAATGGATTCACTATTCCTCCGAGAGCGTCAAAAAACGAAAATGGAAAGGGCGCTTAAGATCTTGAGTCAAGTAAACCGACAAAGCCCCGCTAAACCGACATGCGCGAACGGGATTTCCCACCCGTTTTAATGGGTGCATTCCCCTAGAGCAAAAGACATACCCGTAACCGCTCCGCGAACCGGAAAGGCGGATGCCGGTTCTGGGCGGAAGGATTCTGGGAAACTGCCGGGAAATTCAAGGCGCTGCCAAGTGCAAAGAGAAGCGCGCCGGAAGGCGCGCTTTCTCCCATCGTGCATTAGACAACGATCAGGGTCGGGGAAGTAACATGGCCAGAGGGAGGGGCGGCGGCGCCCCTGAAATCCTGAAGCGGCTTAAATGGAAAAACCGCTAGGCAATCAAGGCGCGGTGTACTTGAGCAGGAAGGGCAGACTGGATCCGTTGGGCGTGTAGATCATGCCCGGCATTTCACCCGTCCCGGCGGGAGCGTTGAAATGCAGGCTGGTAGCGGTTCCCGTCACTTCCGGGCCTTGCAAGACATGGGAACCCAACATCACCTGCACCTGGTTCCGCGGGAAGAATCCCAGGCCGGAGATGTCCACGGGAAAACCCTGCGCCGGTCCTTGGGCCGTAAAGGTGTTGACCACCGGGAGCAGATAGGTCTCGTCATGAAAGACCTGGGAAGCGGGAATGGCCGCCGCCGGCGCGGCGCCGAAAGCATAGGACACCCGTAAGGAGTCGGCATTCGCGGCGCCGATCGCGAAACGGACTTCCACATCGGCCGGGCCCGCCGGCAAATTCACGGGACCGTTGGCGAGAGCGCCGTTCAGGAACAAGCGCGTGGCGGAGCCTCCGCCGGCGGTGAAGGTGTATTGACCCGCCGCGGCCAGAACCACGCGCGCCTGGAAAACCGCTAGGAAGGGCGCGGACAAAGGCGCCGCGGTCAGCGACTGGATCATACCGGCCGCCACGGCGGCCCTATCGGGCTTCGGCAAGGGCGCGTCCAGAAGCGCCGCCGGGTTGGCGGCAGCGTAATACAATGCCAGCGCGCCGGGAACCATATCGGGGGATGCGACCTTGATCTTTTTCCCCCCGGATAAGGATTCCGGGGGCGTATTGCTGTCGCTGATGGTGAGACCCACCACATGGTCTCCCTTGGGGATGCCGATGTCGATCCAGACTGCGTCCGCCATGGAGGACCCGTCCAGGTCCCATTGGCGACGCGAGATGGTGCGGCCGGTCTGATCCGTGTAAGAGGCGGCCCCGCTGAAATGCATGGTCTCCATGCCGTCCCCATCGTAGTCCACTGCCAGGGAATCGGATTCGATCACTGCGTGAAGCGGCTGGTCGGCTATCGTAGCCGCTTCGGGAGCCGGGGTGAGCGCAGGAGCGGGCGCCGGGACAGGCGCCTGGACGGCGGCGGCCATTTTGGCGAGCGGGGCGGGGGAAGAGCCGGGCACCACT
>JBDSWM010000328.1:0-11075 GCA_039926685.1 Fibrobacteria bacterium
AGGCGTATTGGCCGGAGCGCGCTAGATAAGCATCGATTAGGCCGCAATTCTGCGGCGCGAGATGGAAGATGACGGCCTGCTTCATGCCTGGGCCTCGCCGGGAAAAGGGTGGGTCAACCGGAAGCGATTGCGAACCTGGGAATGGAACAGGCTTTCCGCCAAGGGCACGCCCCTATAGGTGAAAGCCCGACGCACGGAAGGCAGGGATTGCCATTCTTTCAGGAAATCGCCCAAGCGCCTGTCCCCCGCCTCCCTGACATGCCACTCCCAAAACAGGTCAGCCGTGTCGGTAGGAAAGAAATCATGGGGGCGCATGGAGAACCCGATGGAATGGAGATATTTCCAGACCCGGTACATCAGGCCGCGCGAACGCGCATCCTGGGCGTGGGCGTCGAACCGGGACCGCAGCTCGGCGGCGGTGCATGCGAGGAAAGGCGCCAGGGATTCGGCGGAAGAGCCCCGGGCCAGGGTTGCCTCCATCCGTTGATAGCGCTCGAGCCATTGGGCGTTGGCGCCGGCATCTCCGCGTTTTTCCAAAACCACCATGATCTTGGGAGCCAATGCCGTCGAGAGCTTTCCCACGATATCTTCTTCCAGGAAGCGGGCGCATTCGAAAAGTCTCTCATCCGCATGGAACCAGCTCAGCATGCGGTGCCAGGCGTTCACGCCGCCGATCAATACGGGCCAGCGGGAGGCCCCGGAAAAGGGATTGAAAGGAACCAGGGCATGCAAGGTAGCGCCTTGCCGGGTGGCTTCTCGGGCGATGTCCCCGGCTTTGACCCGACAGAGGAAGTTCTGGAAGTCGGCGGGATTTTCCCTGTATTCGGTTTTCCCCGCCGAGCAAATATCCGCGGTCAACTCATGATCGAGGCTGTAAATGTCGAAAATGACGCGCCCGCCGGGCCGGACCACCCGCAACATCTCCGCCATTATCTTGTCCCAGGCCCGGAAATGCACGACCACGTTGAGGGCCATGGAGGTATCGAAGGATGCTTCCGGAAAAGGGAGCTTTTCCACATCGCCGGGAAGCAGGCGCACCGGCAAATCCCCCGCCAGCTTGCGCGTGATATCCAGCATGGACGCGGAGCTATCGATCCCGGTCACGCTTTTGCCTTTTCGCGCCAACGGCAAGGAGGCGCGGCCCGTGCCGATACCCACGTCCAGGATCTCCATGCCGGTGGAATAGCGCTCGCATAGTGAGCATTCGATGTAATTCTTCAATCGGTTCTTGCCATGCTCATCGCTGACATTATGATGGTAGGTGGCCACCATCGCCGGAGCCTTCCAAGCGTCGGTTTTCCACTGTCTAAGGGCGTCTTCTACTTCGGTTTTCACGGGGTCTCCTAGCGGATCCGGAAGGCGGGCTAAAACCCGCCGAACATTAGGCTAATCGTAAGATTCAAGCGCAATCGAAGTCAAGAATGGGCCGATTTTCTAGCTTTGCCGCTCTTTCCCGGGAACCCCATGAAAGAAATCCTCTCCGTGCAAATCCTCCCCGAGCGCGTCAAAAACGTCCTGGGCGGGCATCCCTGGATTTTTTCCGGCGCCCTGGCGGGCAAACCGCGCATCCCGGACGGGTCCGTGGTCCGTGTCTTGGCGGGAAAGCAGTTCATCGGCGTGGGCTATTACAATAGCCATACGGACATCGCCGTCCGCTTGCTGACCATGAAAGACGAGGCCATCGACGCCGGCTTTTTCGCCGACCGCTTCCGCCTGTTGCGCCGCCGCAAAGAGGAATGGCTGCCTCCCCGCACCAATGCCTATCGCGCCGTTTTCGCCGAAAGCGACGGCCTGCCCGGGCTGGTGGTCGACAAGTACGACGATACGTTGGTGGCGCAATTCCATACCTTGGGGATGGACGGCCTGAAGCCCCTGGTGACCGAAGGCCTGGTTAAGGCTTTTTCGCCTAAGAGCGTGGTGGAGCGCAGCGACGTGGCCATCCGGACCATGGAAGGGCTCGCCGATAAACCGGTCGGCATCTTGCATGGCGCCGATGTGAAGGAAGTGGAAATAGAGGAGAACGGCTTCAAATTCCTGGTGCATGTCATCGAGGGCCAGAAAACCGGTTTCTTCCTGGATCAACGCGAGAACCGCCAGGCCTTGCTCAAGTACGCCAAAAGCCGTTCCCTGGCCAATTGTTTCAGCTATACCGGCGGGTTTTCCGTGTACGCGGCATCGGTGGCCAAGCGC
The DNA here is from genome assembly GCA_039926685.1 of Fibrobacteria bacterium. GTDB lineage: Bacteria > Fibrobacterota > Fibrobacteria > UBA11236 > UBA11236 > Chersky-265. The sequence goes on from JBDSWM010000328.1 coordinate 2,191, forward strand.
GTGGTCAGCGTGGATATCTCCAAGCCCGCCACCGAATATTGCCGCCGCAACTTCCGCCTCAACGGCCATGCCGTAACTGAGGAGAACTTTCTCGCCATGGACGTATTCGACTTCCTGAAGGACATGCAGCCGGGCGCCTTCGACATGATCATCCTCGATCCGCCTTCTTTCGCCAAGAACAAGAAGCAGTTGACGAACGCCATCAAGGCCTATACCACCATCAATTCCAAGGCCCTGGAAAAACTGCCGGACGGCGGCATCCTGGTCTCCTCCTCCTGCACCTCGCATGTGGATCAGAGCATTTTCATCAAGATCCTGCACCAGAGCAGCGTGAACGCGCGCTGTTCCGTGAAAGTGCTGGAAAGCCGCGAGCAGCCCTTCGACCATCCCTATCACCTGAGTTTTCCGGAAGGGCGCTACCTGAAATTCTTCGTGCTCCAGAAATGGGCGCGTTAGCGGCGCATAAACCTGCAGGCACGTTCCCGGAGGCTCCATGGTGACCCAGAAAACATTTGCATTCCTATCCGAACTGAAGCGGCACAACGATCGCGATTGGTTCCAGGCCCATAAGGCGGATTACCTGGCGGCCAAGGAGGAGTTTGAAACCCTGGCGGCCGACCTCATCCGCCGCATCGCCGTTTTCGACAAGTCCGTGGAGGGATTGGACGCGCGCAAATGCTGTTTCCGCATCTTCCGGGATGCGCGTTTCGCCAAGGACAAATCGCCCTATAAAACCAACTTCGGGGCGCATATCAGCGCCAAGGCGAATAAGTTCCAGGAGCGGGCGGGATACTATCTGCATGTGGAGCCGGGCGGTTGTTTTCTGGGCGGAGGCGCTTATATGCCTTCTTCCCCATGGTTGAAGGCCATCCGCAACGCCATCGCCGAAGACGGGAAATTCTTCCGCCGCCTTATCACCGCCCCGACCTTCAAAAAGCAATTCGGGACCATGACGGGCGAAACGCTGAAGACCGTGCCGCAGGGATTTTCCGCCGGTCATCCGCATATCGACTTGCTGCGGCACAAAGGATTTTTGGCCATGCGCCAGCTCAAGGACGCGGAAGTGAAGGCGGCGGACTTCCCCAAAGCCGCGGCCGCCGCCTTCAAGGCCTTGCAGCCTTTCGAACGCTTTCTCAACGACGTGCTGGAACCTTAAGTCGACCTGAGTCGACCTAAACCCATTAAGGCAAGCCCAGGCAATTGGCATAATAGGTCACCGTCCCGGCCCAGTCCGAGAACACGCCCAATACGCCCACCTTGCGGGCCAGCACGTCCAGGGCCGCATAGGTATCCCCGTCATTATCGATGATGCCCGGCAAGGATTGGTAATAATAGCCGCCGCCGGTTTTCAGGGGGCCGGAGCGCTCCAAGGTCCAGGTGATGATATCCAGGCCCGCGGCCTTGGCGGCCACGGCATAATCGGACGGGACGATTTTCCCTCCCAATCCCGGTTTCAGCAGGGCCCACATGGGGGGCGCTATGATGCGCACGCCTTGGCCGGCCACCTTCTGCATGTCCTGCACCGCCGAATCATAGCCGCCGGGAAGATCCACGCGCGCATCCAGGAACACCGCCTGCTTGCCGAATTTGGGCTCGTATTTCAGCCAATACAGGACATCGTTGATATCGAAGGATTGGGCGTACACGTCCCTGGGGTTCACATGCGCCTCTTTGTACTCGTTGATCATCTTCTGGATGAATTTTTCCTGCGTGAAGGTGCCTTGGAACGGCATCGGCACCGCCGGTGTTTTCGCCTCCGGGGTGAACTTGCCTCCCAGGCTCTTGATCAGCTTGATGCTTTCCTTGTGGCTCAGCACCTCGCCGCAGGTGGAGTTGAGATCCGTGCGGAAGGACGGCGTCCCGGCCATGTATTCCGCCGGAGTCGTCCCCTTGGGATTGGAACCATCCATCTTCCCGCAAAGGCTTTTGAATTCCGCCAGGGTCAGATCGCTGGTGCAGCATTTGGCCGAAGCCGGTTTGCCGGTGACGGGATCATAGGGAGTGAAGGTTTCGCTGCACTTGGCCGCCAATTCCGGAATGGCCAGGATATTGGTGGTGGTGTGCAGATCGCATTGATCATGGCGGCAGACGAGTTCCTGATCCTTGGTGAAAGTCACGTCGCATTCCAGGATGCCCGCGCCCATGCGCGCTCCCGCCTCGTAGGATTGACGGGTCTCTTCGGGATATTGCAAGGTTCCGCCTCCGCGGTGCCCGATGGAGAAATCGCTTTTCCTGAGGGGGTTCTCGGAACAGGACTCCAGTTTATTCTTGAGCTTGCCGGCGTCCATATCGTCCACCAGGAAATACGGGCGCGGACCCACCTGAACGTTGTAGCCGCCATGACGGCCTCCGCTCCGATAGTCATCTCCCCTATCCTCCCAACCGCGCTGGTTGGAACCGTCATCTTGCCAGCCCGGATGGCGTTCTCCCCCCAATGCGGGTTTGGCTCCCGAGCAGGCCAATAAAGTCGCCGCGCTCAGGGCGGTTAATTTGCGAAGGTTCATATGAAGGCTCCTTGTTGGGAAATGGAAAGCTCAATTCAAACGGACGATTCGGCCGTCCACCGAATACTGGATCGGCTGAGTGAGGCCAGAGACGAAACCGATCAAGGCGTCCAGGTCCACGGGGCCCACCACCTTTTCGGCACCCTCTTTCAGCACCAGGAAGTTGTCGCCGCCGGCGGCGATGAAGCTGTTGCATGCCACCGTGTAGGTGCCGGCAAGGTCTATGGGAAGGCCGGCCTGCCTTACTTCCGTTACCTTGGAGCCTACCGGCAAGGAATTATCCCAGGTATAGGTCAAGCCGGAAACCTGGAGCATGCGCGGAGAGGTTTGCCCGACCCATTGCTGGTTGAGCAAGGTATACACCTGCGCTCCCGTAAGCTGCATTTTCACCACATCGTTGGCGAAAGGCTGGATGGTGAAAAGGGCGCCCCAGGTGATGGTCCCCGCATAGAGATCGGCCCGGATTCCGCCGGGATTCATGAAGCCGAAATCCGCGTTCACGGAGGATCGCTGCGCATCGGCCAGGAGATCACCCAGGGCCGATTCCCCCGCGGCGTTTTGGGCCGCCAAAATATCGGCCGTCGCCGTTCCTATCACCCGGTTCACCAAGGGAGCCACGGCCGCCTCGGCCTTTTCCACCATGGACAGGACCGCGGGATCCGGGGCCAGGCCCGCACCCGAATCGCCCCAGGTGGTGATTATCTGCCCGGACATCCCGACTACATCGCGGGTTTTGCGATCGATTTCCAGATCCACCTGTCCGAAGGCCGTGCCGGCCGAAAAGGCCTGGGTGACGAGCATCTCCTTCCCGTTCTTGTTGGCGACGATGGCATTGGTGAATGCATGGGTATGGCCGGAAACGACCACGTCGATGTCATCGGACAGGTTCCCTATGATGGCGCGTATCTCACCGGTTACCTGGGCGGCGGCCGAGTCGGTGGGACCCGCGTAGGAAGCCTGGAGCCCGCCCTGATGGATCAGCACCACCATGGCCCGGACGCCAAGCCGGCGCAGATAGGCGGCCTGTTTGTTGATGGCTTCCGCTTCGTCCAGGAAGTCCAGCCCTTCGACTCCCGTGGGCGTAACGATGGTAGGCGTCGCCTTCAGCACCGCCCCGATGAACGCGATGGGTATGCCATGGGAATATTTGATGGAATACGGCGGTAATAAAGATTTACCGCTCCCGGTGCGGACCACGTTCGCGGAGATCATCGGGTACACGGCGCCGCGCCAGCGCTTATCGAGAAACGGCCCCTTGGCATGGTTGCCGCCATAAAGCAGGCGCAGCAACTCGTCCTTGCCTTCATCGAACTCATGGTTTCCGGGGGTGCCCACGATGTTGCAGAAAGGATTCCCGCGGAAGTATTCCGAGCAGTTCCGGTTCGCCATCAGGTTCAGGAACTTTATCGAAGGCTCATCCTGGAGCAATGCGGAAACGGGCGGTGAGGCGCCCACATGATCGCCGGCATGCACGATGAAGGTAGCGTCCTCACGGCCCTCCGAGGCCTGCCGCAAATAGGCGGCCAATACGGGAGCGCTCCCCACCGGGCGTCCAGCGACCTTTTTACCGACCGAGAGATTGCCGTGGAAATCGTTGATGGCCAGCAGCCGAACGCTTTCCAGGCGGCCCGGGTCCCGATCCCCGCGATACCAGCAGATCCGCTTGCCCGCAACTTGGCGTTGCTCGGCCGTTTCATGCTCATGGCTGGACTCGCAGCCTTGCGCATGAGGTTCCCGTGCCAGGAAAGCCGCGAACAATATCGCCGTACAAGCCTTGGTCGCGATTCTTACCGTCATAGCCGCCTCCCATCCGATGGATAGGTTCCAAGATAGAGGCGGATTGTTAGGGAATTATTTCGGACGTGGGCAGCGAAGATTGAGGAGGGGTTTCAATTGCGTCCCGAGCGGAAGATCCTTCCGATTTTGCCGTTCCGGGGAGCTCGCGCTTTCCGGACCGGGGCCTTTTCACGAAGATATATTCCCCGAAGGGACAGAGCCGGTTGCCCCCGGAAACGGGGCCGCAACAACTTTTCGCCCGAATGCAGGGCAGCGGGTCCGGTTCCGCCCTGAAAATTGGTAAATTTCCCTCCCGCGCCCCGATTTTCGGCGCGGCGTCCGGTGCGGACGACCAGAGGACGACTTAAAAGGGCTAGGATGAGCATGCGCAAATGGCGGATCGAGGATTCCCGTGAACTGTACAACACGGCGGGTTGGGGCGTGGGTTATTTCGGCATCAACGATAAGGGGCATGCCACCGTAAGTCCGCAACGGACCAACGGTTTTGAAATCGATCTGCGGGAATTGGTGGATGAACTTACTTTCCGCGATGTGGGCTTGCCGGTGCTGTTGCGCTTCCCGGACATCCTCGACGATCGCATCGAGCAAATCTCCAATTGTTTCGAAGCCGCCTCCAAGGAATACGGTTACAAGGGCCAGTACTACAACGTCTACCCCATCAAGGTCAATCAGCAGCGGCCCGTGCTGGAGGAAATCGTCCGCCACGGAAAGAAGTTCAACATCGGCCTGGAAGCCGGTTCCAAGCCCGAGCTGCATGCCGTGCTGGCCATTATGGACAATCCGGAATCCCTGATCATCTGTAATGGCTACAAGGATGAGGAGTTCATCGAACTGGCCCTGTTGGCCCAGAAGATGGGCAAGAAGATTTTCATCGTGGTGGAAAAGGTCAACGAACTCAAGCTGATCAAGAATCTGGCCATCCGCCTGAACGTGATTCCCAATGTGGGAATCCGCATCAAGCTGTCCAGCTCCGGAAGCGGCAAATGGGAGGATTCCGGCGGCGATCAGAGCAAATTCGGCCTCAATTCCTCGGAGCTGCTGGAAGCGCTTGACTATGCGCGCGAAGAAGGCATCCTGAATTATATCCGCCTGATCCATTTCCATCTGGGCAGCCAGATCACCAATATCCGCAAGATCAAGGCCGGGTTGCGCGAGATCGCCCAATTCTTCATCCAAATCCAATCCATGGGCTGCAAAATCGATTTCGTGGACGTGGGCGGCGGATTGGGCGTGGACTATGACGGCACCCGATCCACCGGCAACAGCAGCGTCAATTATTCCATCCAGGAATACGCCAACGATGTCATCTATACCATTTGCCAGGTCTCGGACAAGCACAACCTCCCCCACCCCAATATCATCGCCGAGTCCGGCCGCGCGCTTACGGCGCATCATTCCGTGCTCGTGTTCAACGTGCTGGAAGTGGCGCGCCCGCCTTTCTGGGACGAGCAGATCCATTTCGTTAGCGAACAGGATCATGAAACCCTGCGCGAAATGCACACTATCTACAAGAACTATTCCTCCAACAACATGCTGGAAGGCTGGCATGATGCTCTGCAAGCCCGCGAGGAAACCCTCGACCGTTTCAACCTGGGAATGGTGGATCTCAAAACGCGCGCCATGACCGAGCGGCTGTTCTGGTCCATCGCCCAAAAGGCCGATCGGTTGGCCAAGCAGATGAAGCATCCGCCCATCGAACTCCAAAGCATTCCCATGCTCCTGGCGGAGAAATATTTCTGCAATTTCTCCCTGTTCCAATCCCTGCCGGATTCCTGGGCCTTCGATCAGATATTCCCCATCCTGCCCATCCAGCGCCTGGACGAGGAGCCGACGCAATCGGTGACCCTGCAGGACATAACCTGCGATTCAGACGGCAAGATCGATCATTTCATCGGCGCCGGGGATTTCTCGCGCAGTGTGCCATTGCATTCCCTGAAACCTGAGGAAAGCTATTACGTCGCCGTGTACCTGGTGGGCGCCTATCAGGAAATCCTGGGCGATCTCCACAATCTCTTCGGGGATACCAATGCCGTGCACATCGTTTGCAAAGGCAAGGAAGGCTATCAAATCGAGCAGGTGATCGACGGCGAGTCGGTGGCGGACGTTCTGGATTATGTCCAGTTCAGCGACAAGAACCTGGTGCGCACCATGGAATCCTGGGTTTCCGCCTCCGTCAAGGAAGGGAAAATCACCTTGCTTGAGGGCCGCGAATTCCTGGCCATCTACCGTTCCGGTTTGTACGGATACACTTACCTGGAGTAGGGCCGCGGGCGTCTTCCCCACCCGCTCCAGGGCTATTCCGGCAGGACGTCGGTCCCTGAGTACCAGTCCTTCCGGTCCAATTCCTGATCCAGGTCAGCGAATTGCTCGCAAGAGCGGGTCCAGCGCAGCATTTTCAACTCTTTCCCCTGGTTCTCGGATTGCAATTCCAGCCCCTCCAGGTACCGCAGCAACTCAGGCTTGGCTTCCTTCGCTTCGATCAGCAAGGCGGCCAAATGCCGCATGCGTCGCCTCCTCCGGAAGGACTTCCACTTTTCCGGCCATGCGGCCGCTATCCGCCATAACGACATCCCTATCCTCCTTACTGGCCCTTCAGCTTTCCAGGCAGCGCCTGACCATTTGCAAAACCTGAACCGGCGTGAAAGGCTTGGGCAGATAGTCCACCAGGTGCCCGTCCAACAGGCGCTTCAAACTTTTCTCATGCGGATAGGGATTGCCCGACATGCATACCACCTTCACTTCTGGCCGCGTTTCGGCCAGGTATTCCGCCACGGACGTGCCGGAGATCCCGGGCATGGAAAGGTCGGTCAACACCAAGTCGATCTCCGGGCCTTCTTCCAGGATCCTCATGGCCAGCGTCCCGTCGGCGACCGATTCGGTCCGATATCCCTGCGAAGAGAGAAGGCTTACCAGCAATTTCCGGATCGAGGATTCATCCTCGACGACCAGGATGGCTTTGGCGCGCGGCTCGGATCCAGTAAGCGTGCCATCGCTTCCGGCCCCCTCCCGCGAGACGTTATGAGTGTTCATTTCCAGCATCCGGAACATCCTTCCACATTGCCTCAACCTGTACCGGCCGGTTCACAATCTGTCCCATCCGGTCACATCCCCCAGCCGACCGCCGAAACGCCATGCCCGTTCCACCCCTCCCCTACCCGTGTAGAGGATGCCTTGCCCTTGGGCCCATATATTCTTGTCGATGCCGCTTCCGTCCAGCCAGATCCCGGCCCCGATTTCGGTTCGGCCCAGAATGGTCACGGGGGCGTCCAGTCGGCCTGACAAGGTGTTCCCCCCTCCGCTGAGGATGGGAATCCCGTTTTCGAAGGCGGGAGAGACCGGTTGCAATCCCGTCAAGGCGAATACCCCGTTCTGGCCTTCCAGCTTGCCGAGCAGGCGCGAGGCCACCGGCAGCGCGCCGGTAACGGCCGCCAAACTGTCGCCGGTTATCCGCAAGCGGTATTCCATCGTGTCCGCATCGGCAGGCTTTCCGGGAGATCCGGAAGCGAGGTATTCCCGGACCATTATGCCGTCCCCATCGGCGGAAGCCTCGGCAACCAGGGTATCCCCGGTGTAACGTATCCCGGAAGTGTCGGCGGTGAAACCCAGGTAAACCTGCCTGCCCGGGACGAGCGGGAATTCCGCTGCTTGTTCCAGGCCATTGCGGATCAGCCAAGCCCTGAGTTCCGAAAGGAGGGCATCGGCTTGGCCTCCCGAGCCGGGGGAAACCAGCAGACCGCGCGAGCCGCTCCACAGATAAACCAGGGGCTTTTGCCCGGTACCGGCCAGTTCGGCGGTATCCGGCAGCTCGGCCAGAGGCGCCAGCAGCGCCCTTAAGGACTCCATTTCCTCCGCGGAAAGGCTGGCGGTTTTCCCGACCTGGCCCCAGCCGAAAGCCGACCCATTGCGAGTCACTGCCCAGGCCCTGGCGGCATTGCCCAGGGGGTGATTCCAGGCGAATCCGTCAGCGCCGGAACCGGTCCGGTAAAACAGCGCCAATTCCGCCGGTTTGAGGGGATCCGACTGCGCCGGAACCGGCAATGGACCCAACAGCTCTTCCACCTGGCCCGATGAATCGATCCGGTAGCGTTGCATGGCGTAGGTTGAGCGCAACCGGTCCACGACCAAACCTCCCGGAAGCATGGAGGGCACCAAGGGATCGGAGAAACCCAACCTGGCCGTTTCCAGATAATGGATTTCCTTGAAGTCGGATAAGGCCTCGTTCCATCGGGGCCTCAGCACCCGGCCCCCCAGATTCGAGTCCGGGACCAGGATGAAGGAAAGCGAATCGGACGCGCAGGTTTTCAGGCTCACTTCCACGCCGTTGTCGACCGTCAAGGTAAGCCATTCCGGCAGGGCCGTCTGGTTCGCTTCCGCTTGCCGGCGTACGCCCCAAAAGGCGACATCGGCATAATCCAAGGGGAGGCTCCCCGCCACATGGAAGCGCCAGGTGTGCGCCTGGACCCCGGCGATCTTTTCTGCCCTGTCGACGCGCACGGCGCTCAACGGCCATACCCTTCCGGCCTTGTCGAGGGTGACATGCCAGGACCGCACGATGGAAGTATCGGAAAGACCCTGGGTAACACG
>JBDSWM010000329.1:0-11234 GCA_039926685.1 Fibrobacteria bacterium
CGATACCGCCTGAATCCGCGGTGCGGTTTCTGATCTCTACCCATTCGGCCTCGCCCGGCTCCGGCGCCGCATGCCATTCCGTGAAGCCCAGGGGCCGGCCCGGTTCCACCGGCAGCAGGGCCACGTCGTTCCCGGGGTCTTCATCCTCGCCCGCCCCTCCCCTTCCATCCTCCCCCGCGACCAGGGCCGCGCGCACGATGCCGCGCACGCCCGCGCCCATGACCAGGCGCAGCACCGCCTCCCCTCCCGCCGGGACCTCCACGGCGACCGAATCCAGCTTCGTCTCGGCCACTCCGTCCCAATCCGCATCCAGGCGCAAGGACAGGAAGGCCCGCGGAGGAATTCCCGCTCCGCCATCCGCCACGCGTACCTCTATCATGCCCTCTCCCGAAGGCGCCGCGGCCCGGACGGGAGCCCAGGTAACCTGGGTGATACCCAAGTCCCGTTCCGCGCGCCGGACGCTGCGGCTGTTACGCCCGCCGGGAGAGGCCGAGTCGCCTCCGGCCCGGGGAGCCCGGGAAAGAAGGAAACGCCGGTAGCCCTCGCTTTCTTCCCAGGTGTTTTCCCAGCTTGCCCCTGTCTTGGGCGCGGGCAAAGCGTAGGCTTCGGCGCCGCCCGGCCAACCCAGCCTCACCTCGCAAGCGCGCGAATTGGCCAGGCTCAATCCGCTCCATTGCCGTCCGCAGCGCATTCCGCCGTTGGCGGCGGGCTGGGAATCGCGGCAGATAAGGAGCAAACCGCCCGGCCGTAATACCAGGTTCCGCAAAACCAGGCTTTGGGCATCCGCTTCGATGCGGAGGGAATCCAACCGCAGGGTATCCGCACCGGGATTCCCGATTTCCAGGAACTCGCCTTGGGCGTCCGGGATGGCGGTGGGATCCGCCATGGCCTCGGAAAGGATGGGCCGGCTGGCGCCATTTGCCGACACGATGCGGATGGCGAGAAGGATAAGCAGGATCGGGAAAGGGAGACGGTTGGCGATGCGCATGGTCGCCAAGGTAGGCGCAGGGCGGGAATGCGTCCGTGCCGGACGACACGGGGGAAGGATGACCCGGTTAACCGGTCCGGTTCAATGTCCGGGTTTCAGCGGCCAAGTTCAGTGGCCAGGGAACTGCACCAAGGAGATGACCTCTTGCCCGTTGTCCCGCAGGCGCGCGCTGCCGCCCAGATCGGGCAAATCCACGATCACGCCGCAGGAGACCACCACCGCGCCCAGCTTGCGCAGCAAATGGATGGATGCGTTCATGGTGCCGCCCGTGGCCATCAAGTCGTCCATGAGCACCACGCGCTGCCCGCGGATGATGGCGTCCTTGTGGATCTCCACGCAATCCGAACCATATTCGAGCTGGTATTCGTAACGCTCCACCTCGGCGGGGAGTTTGCCCCTTTTGCGGACGGGGATGAAGCCTTTCCCCATCCGATCGGCCAAGGCCGCGCCTATGATGAATCCGCGGCTTTCGATGCCGACGAGGGAATCGAAGGCCACGGACCCGTAGCATTCCGCGAAAGCGTCGATGGAGAGACGGAATCCTTCCGCATCGTTCCAGAGGGTGGTGATGTCGCGGTACATGATTCCGGGTTTGGGGAAATCCGCGATGCTGCGGATTTTGGAGCGGATTTTTTCCTGGCGCTCGCTCTCGCGGGAATCCGGAGTCTTCTTCGTATTAACGCCGTCCATATCACCTCAGGCGGCCGCGGGGCCTGGTTTAGGTTTTCCGGGAAGACCGGGGAGCCAGCTTGGGCTTGAGATAGAGAGCGCGATCCCTTTCGGGCAGGCAGGCCATGGCCTTCTTCAGCAAGGCCAGCAATTCCTTCCGCAGCTCATAGTCAGGGTTGAACCTGAACATCTGTCGGTTGGCGTCCTTCTTGACCACGACAACGCCGCCTTTCATCAGGTTCTTGAGCTGGGTTTGCACCCCGAATAGCGGCAGGCGCAAGTTGATGGTCAATTCACGCGGATAGGTTTCCTTGTAAACGCTGAGGTAGAGTAGGATTTTGACCCGCGTCACCGAACCGATAAGGGAACGAATCGCTTTCATGATTTTGCCTCCCCCGCGGTCCGGGCCTTCCCTAGCCGTGGTATTTTTTCAAGCTCGGAACCGCGGTCGAAACCAATTCCATGATCTTGGCATGGGCCTCTTCGCCCCCCTTGGTTTCCCGCACCGGGACCAAAGGCAGATAGAGGGGGGAATTGAAGAAGGTCCCCAGCGGGATCGGGTTCTTGCGGCAGAACACGGCCTTGATGACGGAATCAAGCCCGGCTTGCAACGTCTCCGCGCCTTTGCGATCCCCGTCGCGATAGGTCTTGATGAGTTTCAGGAAGGCCCGCGAGACCTCAGGGATGTTGCCGGAAGCGGTGATGATGCCGCGGCCGCCCAGCTCCAGGATGGCGAACAGGGAGTCGTCCTCGCCGCTGACCACGGACATGTCGTCCGCGGATACGCGTTGCAGCACGCTTTGCGTGTCCTCCCGGTGCTTTCCCGGGTTGCGGAAATCCACCGATTGCTTGAGGCCGATGATATGATCGTTGCGGCTCAATTCCACCAGGGTGTCCGGCTCCAGATAGCTGCTGGTGCGCCCGGGTACGTTGTAGATGACGATTTTGGCGCCGGTTTCCCTGGCCACGGTCTCGAAATGGCGGACTAGCCCTTCCTGGGGCGGATTGTTGTAATACCCCGTGACGCACAGGCAGGCCAGCTCCCCGGCGTCGCGCTGGATGGCCTGGATCATGTCCACGGTTTCCCGCGTGCAATTGGATCCCGCACCGGCGATGATGGGCACGCGGCCGTCCACGTAGTCCAGGGTGAATTTGATGAAATCGATATGCTGCTTATGGCTCACGGTGGGGCTTTGCCCCGTGGTGCCCACCGGCACCAGGCCGTCCACGCCGGCTTCGATGAGATCGTCGATGATGATCTTGGCCTTGGCGTAATCGATTCCGTTGCGCAAGCGGGACGCATCGTCGTCCAGGAGCGGCGTAAAGAGGGCGGGAAACACCCCCGCGAATTCCTTGGCGGAGGAAAGGCTCTTGCGCTTGCCGCCAGGGGCGGTTCGCTTCTGGCTATGTTCGGCTTGGGACATGTTACTTCTCGGTTAAAAGTTCCGGATGCTGCTCCAGGAACTTGGTGCTGTATTGGCCTTTGACGAACAAAGGGTGCTGCAGGATGCGCTTGTGCAGGGGGATGGTGGTCTTGACCCCCATGATGACGAACTCATCCAAGGCGCGCAGCATGCGGGCGATGGCGTATTCGCGCGTGGGCGCATGCACGATGAGCTTGGCGATCATGCTGTCGTAGTTGGGAGGCACCTCGTAGCCACTGTAGCAATGCGTGTCGATGCGCACGCCCAATCCGCCGGGAAGGTGGAAATCCGTGATGGTGCCGGGCGAGGGCCGGAAATCGTTGAAAGGATCCTCGGCGTTGATGCGGCACTCGATGCTATGGCCCGCCATGGTGATGCTTTTCTGGGAGAACTCGAGCTTTTCCCCCGAGGCCACCAGGATCTGGGCCCGCACCAGATCTATGCCCGTGACCATTTCGGTCACCGGATGCTCCACCTGGATGCGCGTGTTCATCTCCATGAAATAGAAGCTGCTGTCCTTGCTGTCGAACAGGAACTCGATGGTGCCCGCATTGTAATAGCCGGCGCCCTGGGCGCCCGCCACCGCGGTCTTGCCCATCTTGGCGCGCACCTCCGGCGATACGGCCGGGCTGGGGCTTTCCTCGATCAGCTTCTGGTGCCGGCGCTGGATGGAGCAATCGCGCTCGCCCAGATAGACCATGTTCCCGTGCTTGTCGCCCATCAATTGGATCTCGACGTGGCGGGGTTCGGTGAAATAGCGTTCCAGGTACAGGCTACCGTTGCTGAAATTGGCCAGTGCTTCCGCCGCGGCCACGGGGAACAGCTTCTTCAATTCCTCCTCGTTCAAGGCGACGCGCATGCCGCGTCCGCCGCCGCCGGCCGTAGCCTTGACGATGACGGGATAGCCGACCACGTTGGCGGCCGCGATGGCGTCCTTGAGGGTGTTGACGAGGCCGTCCGAGCCCGGGATGGTGGGCACGCCGGCGGCCTTCATGGTGGCCTTGGCCGAGCTCTTGTCCCCCATGGAACGGATGGAATCAGGCGAGGGGCCGATGAAGGTCATGCGGTTCTCTTCGCACATTTCCGCGAACTTGGCGTTCTCGGAGAGGAAGCCGTAGCCGGGATGGATGGCATCGGCATTGGACAGCTCGGCCGCCGCCAGGATCTGCTTCATGTTCAGGTAGCTGGCCTTGGAATTGGGCGGACCGATGCAGATATCCTCGTCCGCGAAATGGACGTGGAGGGAATGGGTGTCCGCGGTGGAATGCACCGCCACGGTTTTGATGCCGAGTTCTTTGCAGGATCGGATTACACGGAGGGCTATTTCGCCTCGATTGGCGATCAGGATCTTTTTAAACACCCTGCATCCAGCTCCGGTCGGAAGTGCCTTCCACACCGCGCACCTTCAACTCGAAATCATCCGGGTTGCTGGCTGCGCGCAATGCGGTCTCGTAGCTGATCAGGTCGTCCTGGTACAGGCGGAGGATGGATTGATCGAAGGATTGCGATCCGTATTGGGTATAACCCTCGCGGATGCTGGAGTCTATCATGTGGGTATTCTCGGGTTGCGTCAGGAGTTCCCTGATGGTTGCGTTGTTGACCAGGATTTCGCAAGCGGGCACGCGGCCCAGGCCGTCCTTGCGGACCAGAAGGCGCAAGGTGATGATGGAGACCAAGGTGCTCGACATCATCAGGCGCACCTGCTGGTGCTGATGGGGAGGGAAGAAAGAGATGATGCGGTTCACCGTCTCGATGGCGTTCATGGTGTGCAGTGTGGAAAGCACCAGATGGCCCGTGTCCGCCGCGGACAGGGCGATGGACATGGTTTCCTGATCGCGGATTTCGCCTACCAGGATGACGTCCGGATCCTGGCGGAAGGCGGAACGGAGCGCCACCGTGAATCCGGATGTATCCGAACTGACTTCGCGCTGGGAGATGATGCTCTTCTTGTCCTTGTACAGGAATTCAATCGGATCCTCGATGGTGACGATGTTCGAGGAGGTATGCTCGTTGATATGATCGATCATCGAGGCCAAGGTGGTGGACTTGCCCGAACCCGTGGTTCCCGTCACAAGGATCAAACCGCGCTTGCGCAATGACAAATCGCGGATGACTTCCGGCAGTCCCAATTGCTCGAAAGCCGGCACCACGCCGACGATGGCGCGGATGGCCAGGGCCGGCGTCCCGCGCTGCTTGAACGCGTTCACGCGGAAGCGGCCGATATTGCGGATGCCGATGGCGAAATCCAGTTCCAGCTTTTCGTCGAAGCTCGTCTTCTGGTTGCGGTCCATCAGGTCCAGGATGAACTGCTCCATCTGCTCCGGAGTTGTCCGCTCGTTCTGGAGGCGATACAGTTCGCCGTTGATGCGGAAAGCCGGCTGGCCCCCCACGCGCAGATGCAAATCCGACGCGTTGCGAAGCACCATTTCCTTTAAGAGGGACTCTACATTCATCTCAACCGGGCCTGATACGGAACAGCACAGTCCCGTATTCCACCGGCGTCTCGTTCTGCACGCAGATTTCCTCCACCACGCCCGAAACATCCGATTCGATTTCGTTCATGATCTTCATGGCTTCGATGATGCACAGGACCTGGCCAGATTTGACGACGCTGCCCACCTGGGTGATGGCGGGGGATCCCGGGGAAGAACTGGCGTAGAAGGTGCCCACCATGGGGGAGGTGACCTCCTTGAACTTGGAGCCGGCCTTTTCCGGGGCGGCGCCGGGAGCGCCGGCGGGCTGATAGGCGGGCGCGGGTGCGATGGCCTGCGCCGATGCGGGGGCCGCGACGGACATGGGCATCATGCCGGTTTGCATAGGGGCGGCCCGGAAGACTTCCTTCTTCAGCACGACCTTTGAAGTCTCATCGCTGAAGCTGATCTCGGAGAGGCTGCTCTTATCCAGCAGCTTGACCAGGGAAGCCACGTCATTCAATTGCATGTTATATCCTTCATTCTTGTCTCGGAGGGCGACGCGGCAGCATGTGCCTACCCGCCCGCACGTTCCTACTTCTTACGCTTGGGAACCTTCAGCCCCGGCCTCGGCCTGCGCGGATCCGAACCGGGTCCGCGATCTCCGCCTTCCGGCTTGGCCGACTCAATCTCTTCGATCCGCTTACGAACCGACTCGTTCTCGGGTTCCCGTTCCAGGAGCTGGCGATAAATCTGCAGCGCCTGTTCTCTTAATCCTTGCTGGAAATATATTTCCGCGAGGGTAACCGTGGCAACATTGGCCCCGGCGCCCGCTCCGGAAGCCGCTTCCTCTTCCTCCGGGTAACCGTCTTCGTCCATCAAAGGGGCCAAATCGAGACTGGGTTTGTCCGCCACCTTGGCAATGCCGTTGGCGGGAGGCAGCTCTTCTTCGGTATCCAATCCTACCGGAACAGCCTTTTCCGAGGGTGATCCGCCAACAGCCTCTTCCGGCATGGTATCGATTTCAGGGGCGAAAAGGGACATTTCCGTGGCGGCGGGATCCTGATTCCCTTCGGGAGCCGCGGCATGCTCGGCGAACAGAGCATCGAGGCGTTCTGCCACTTCTTCACCATCCACCATTTCGATGGAAGCGGTATCCGCCAAAGCGCCTATATCTTCCGGGGCCAAAGTACCGAAAGCATCGGTCTCCTCGCCCAGCGCATCCAGATCCTCATTGGGAAGGATCATGGTTTCGCCCGCGTCCAGGCCGGCTTCGGCGAACGACATAATGGCGTCCTCGGATCCGGAACCGGAATCTCCGGCCGCTCTTAGTTCGGCATCCTCGTTCTGGCGCGCCAGCCATTCACTCACGCTTTCCTTGATGCGTCCCGCATCCTTGGGAAGGGCGGGCCGATCGGGAATCAGCCCCATGGCCGGCATGATCAGGGTTTGATCCGCTTCGTCGCCGGGAACGGGCGGGCGGAAAGACGCGGTTTCGCCCGTGTATGCATCCTTGGGACGCCCCTCCCCTGGACGGCTGGTACGGGAGGAAGACAAGGTCTCGCCCTCGCCTTTGATATCGAAAAGCTTGTCGAGCTGCGCTTCCACGTCGGCGCCCGTGATATTGGGCGCATCGCCCGCTTCCCCGAACCAACCGGGAGGCAGCATGGACTCGGTGGACATGATATCCCCCGTGGGCGGCAGCGGGTCGTCGTCCTCTTGGGACCAAGGCTTCAAAGCGGGATATTCCGAAACCGGGGGCGCTTCCGAGGACGCGAATTCCGGATGCGGGCTGAACTGGGTTTCCCCCATGGCATCGACGCCCTGGGTTTCGGTCCCGGAAAGTTCGGTCGCGGCTTCCACGGGCGCGGGCGCCACGACGGGCTTGGATAGGTTGAGCGGAGGCTCTTCCCCGAAAAGGGTGTCCAGCTTATCCGCCACATCCTGTCCGGTAACCATGGCCTCATCGGTTTCCCCGGAGGAATCGGATCCGGGTTCGCGGAAGGCCACCTCACCGCCGAAAGCGACTACCTCTCCCATGTTCACGCTTTCCCCGACCTTGGGATCAGGGGCCACAGGTAGCGTCGTCGTTACGATGGCGGAGGGGACGGATGCTTCTTCATCCCTTTTCTCTTCCGTCTCGACCAGGCTGAAAAGCTCATCCAAGCGGCGTTCAATGTCTTCGCCATGCACGGGATTGCGATTATCCGACTCCAGGCCGGCTTCCGCGTCCGCCATGGTCGTGGCAGCCGCGTCTTCCGCTCCAGAGGCTTCGGTTGCAAACGCCTCGTCTCCAGATGCTTCGCCTTCAGATGCTTCATCTGCAGGCGCTTCCTCTGCAGGGATTTCGAGAGGAGCGTAGGCGGTAGCCGCGGCCATTGCGAATCCGTCGGTCTCGCCGTTTGGCATCGATTCCTGAGCCAGGAATGAAGCGGTCGCTGTAGGCTCTGTAGGCTCTGTAGGCTCTGTAGGCTCTGCGGGCTCAGCGGGGTCAGAAGGCGCGAAAGGTTCATCGTCCACGGTTTGCGTGATGGCGGCGAATTGGATGGTGGACTGATCGCCCTGTAAATCTTCCTCGGAGGCATCCTGATCCGGCGCCGGCGATTCGGCCGGCGCGGCCGTCCAGGTGGAGGTGGGAGAAAGGAAGGCGGATTTGGAAGGGCCGTCCTCGGAACCAAACAGGGAATCAAGGCGATCCTCTACGTCTTGGCCGGAAATGGGAGGCGCATCTTCTATCAAACCTTCGGCCAAGCCTTCCGGTAATCCCTCCGTCTCGGCAATCGGTTCCTCTTTCAGCAGGTCCATCGGTTTCGGTTCCGCCAACGCATCCGGCACCGGGTTCAGGCGGGCTTCTTCCGCGCGCGGTTTCGGCGATTCCGGGACTTGAGCCGGGAATTGCGGGTTTTCCCCGGCGGTGGGAGCCGCATCCAGAAAGCTGGTAGTCAGGCCATCATCCAGGGAGGTGTTCGATAAGGCGTCTTCAAGGGACTCGTCGTTGAGGTTCTCTACCAGATTCATGGAAGCGGGTCCGTCGACTTCCGCACCGGGCAGGAAATCGGAAGCCATATCGTTCAGGTTCACTTCCAGGACGTCGCCCGCCAGGCCTTCGGGTTTCAGGTAGGTATCGGTTTCGGAAACGGCGGAGGGGGCGGAAAAGGGAGCTGTCGACGTCGCATGCGAGGTTTCACCCAGCAAGGCGCGGATCTCCGCATCCCAAGGATCCACTTCCAGAATGGATTTGTAATAGCCCGCGGCGGCATCGGCCCATTGCAGCTTGGTCATGATCCGCGCCAGGAAATGCATGGCCGAAAGGCAGCGCGGATCCAGCCGCAAAGCCGATTCGAAAGGCTCGCGGGCTTCTTCCATGCGTCCCGCATCCATCAAGGTCTTGCCCAGCACCAGATGGGCGGAAAGGGTATTGGGGCGCACGCGCAAGCCATCCTGGCAGATTTGGATGGCTTCCTCCAGCTTGCCTTCGCCGCGCAGGACATCGGCCAAGCGCGGGAATCCCGGCGCGCCCGGTTCGCCCGGGTATTTTCGCTGCAATTGTTCGGCCGTATACTGGATGCTCATGAATCCCCCGTCGCGACGGAATCCGGAAATGCCAAAGGGAACCCCTCAGCCGGGTTCCCGCAAGCCCTTATTATATCAAACCTTCCAGGGGAATTGCCTCATCAATCAGCATGATGGGAATGTCCTCCCGGATGGGATATAGATACTTTTTATCCGCCCGGATCAGGCCCGAATCCATCTTTTCCTTAACGATTTCGCCGCCGCGGTTGCGCAATTGCCCGGCTTCGACTTTCCGGTTCAGCTCCGCCACCAACCCCGCCGCCGCCAGGGAAACGTCTTCCTTGGTCTCCGGGCAGCATAGCATGTCCAACAATTCCTGATCTACCATACATATTCCTTTCAACCCGAGAATTGCCCGATGGAGGTCACCTTGGCCAGGCGCTTCTCGACCAAGGCATCCACGTCAAATTTGTTCAATGCTTCCAATTCTTCCGCCAGTACGCCTTTGAGGATGCGGTACATCTGCTCGGGATCCCAATGCGCGCCGCCGAGCGGTTCGCGGATGATGCGATCGATGATCTTGAGCTCGAACAGATCCGCCGCCGTTATCTTCATGGTCTCGCTCAAGTCCACCTTCTTGGAGCTGTCGCCCCATAGGATGGCGCTGCAGGATTCGGGCGAAATGACGCCGAACCAGGCGTTCTCCATCATCAAAAGGCGATCGCCGATACCGATGCCGATGGCGCCGCCGCTGGCGCCTTCCCCGATCACCACGCACAGGATGGGGACCCGCAGCACAGACATCTCCATGATATTCTTGGCGATGGCTTCCGCCTGGCCGCGCTCTTCCGCGCCGATGCCGGGATAGGCGCCCATGGTATCGATGAGGGTGATGACCGGCAGGTTGAATTTCTCCGCCAGCTTCATGCAGCGCAGCGCCTTGCGGTAGCCTTCGGGATGGGCCATGCCGAAATTGCGGCGGATGCTTTCCTTGGTATCCTTGCCCTTTTGATGCCCCATCACCATGACGCTTTGGCCGTTGAAACGCGCCAGGCCGCACACCAGGGCCGGATCGTCCCCGAAGTACCGGTCGCCGTGCAGCTCGGTGAAATCGGTGAAGATGCTCTGGATATAATCGAGCGTGTAAGGCCGCCCGGACCGCCGGGAGAGTTCCACGCGGTTCCAGGCCGTAAGCTTGGACGCGATCTTCTTCTGCATGGAGTCTTTTTTCGCCAGCAAATCCTTCACGTCGGTCGCGTTGATCTCGCTGCTCTTCAGGAGATCCTCGATCTTCATGGACAGCTCGACCACGGGCTGTTCGAATTCGAGATGGGGTCCTTTGGGTATCGGCATAGTCTTCCTTATTTCCTGAAATTCAAATCGATCAGGCTCATCACACCCGGTTCCGGTTCACCCACCAGGAGCTTGACTTCCAGATCATGGTTGGACTTTTCCGATAGCAGCTTGACGGCCATTTGGAACGCGCCTTCCTCCACGGCGATGATCACCCCTTGCAACTCCACCTTCTTGACGATGGAAGGCAAAGTGCTCAGGTCGCCGATCAGGTTTTGCATGATATCCTGGGACACGCGGTCGTTGCCGAGCCGGATGAAGCCCACGAACTCGTAGCCTTCCAGATGCTCCTGGACGATGAGGTCGGCGAGTTTCTTGGCGCGCAGGTTGTTGCCCAGGATGGCGATGCGCTTGGTGGAACCCATTATCTTGGAGAAAATCTTGCCGCCCTGGATGGCCAGAAAGCGCCAGGCGGTGAGGCTCAGGATGCTGAACAGGGCGGCGAAGGCGAACGCCACGCGCGAATAGGCTTCTTCGCGGATGAAAAAGCTGAAGGCGAAGAAGGCCAGGAAGGAAACGCACAAGGTTGTGAATACCGTCTTGCGCTTCTGTACGAAGCGGCCATAGTCGCCGATGTAGGCCATGGGAGCAAGCACGGCCAGCGATACCAGCGAATGCCAGAAGAAGTAGAGGTTGCGGTCGGTGTTATAGGGGGAGACCATGCCCAGGTAACGCATATAGGTGAAGGTCACCGTGGCGAGGATGCCGTTAACCAGCACCAAATCCGCCATCCAGCGCTGCCATTTCTGGAAACGGGAATAGCTGAAGTTGGCCAGGGCCAGCACCGTCACGCCCAGATAGAAGATGCCCAAAGGCAGGGCGCGCAACTCGAAATGCTTGCGCGAGAAGATGACCATGGATTCGTAGAAATAAAGG
>JBDSWM010000330.1:0-5131 GCA_039926685.1 Fibrobacteria bacterium
GCGCGCGCTTCCCATCAGACCATTTATTACCGCTTCGGCTACGAGATGAACGGGGACTGGATGGTTTGGGGCGAGCAGCCGGAGAAATTCACCAAGGCCTGGAGACGGGCCTGGAAGATTTTCCGCGAAGAGCGCGCGACCAACGTGAAATGGGTGTTCAGCGCCAACGTGATCTGGGACAACCGCACGGTGAAGGCGGATATCCTTCCCTATTATCCGGGCGAGAAGTACGTGGACGTGGTTGGCCTGGACGGATACAATTTCGGCGACTCGCATTCGCGCAACCATAGCTGGAAATCCTTCCAGGAGGTGTTCAAAGCTTCCCTGGACGGCCTTAAGAAGCATTTCCCCGACAAGCCCCTGTGGATAACGGAAATCGGCTGCGCGGAAGGCCCCGGCAAGGCCGAGTGGATCCAGGACTTCTTCAGCCATTTCAACGCCGATAAGGACATACGCGTGTTCGTATGGTTCAATGAGGACAAGCAATACGCCGGCGAACCCAATTGGCGTTTCGATAGCGACAAGGATTCCGCCGAGAAATTCCGCAGCTGGGCCATCAACAACAATTCCATCACCTATTTCTCGCTCCCGGCCATGGGGGAAGAGGCGGGACGAGGCGGAATGACGGAGCCTCCGCCCCCGGCGAGGCTTTAACCCAAGTTTGAACCCTTATTGATGGTTCGGCCTCAACAGGTCGTTCACCGTCTTCACCGGGTTGAAGGTTTCCACGGGCACCTCGACGAAAACGGTGTTCCATTCCGCCATCGATCCGTTCCAAAGGCCAGGCAGCTCCAGTGCCCGCAAGGTCTTTCCGTCCTTGGATTTCGTGGTGGTGAAGCAGGCTTCCGCGTCCACGAAATCCTGCAAGGCATAGGCTTTGCCTTGGAAATCGCGCAACGCGCATACCAGATCGACGGGATTGAAATGGGTGGCGGATGCGGCTATGGCCCGCTGCCCGGAATTCCCCGCGTCCACCTGGGCCGATTCCACGATTTGCGGGCGCAGGGTCCCGTCCCGGCCGCGCACCCAGAACGGGCCGCCTCCCGGCTCGCCCTGGTTCCTGACCATGGCGCACACGCGCAAGGGACGATCGAGCGCGTCCAGCAGATACCTGAGCTTGCTTTCCCGCCCCGCCGCATCGTTCGGATGCGCGCGCATGGATTCCGGAGGCCGCACGGCCAGATCCCGGTGGAGGAAAAGGGCCGCCGCTTCCAGCGCTTCCGTGAACCTCTCGTCTTCCCGCCCCCATTCCGCGCGGGCCGTGCGCAAGGTTTCCAAATGCGCGAAGCTCCTGCTTTGCAGCCCGATCAAATGCCCGCCCAAGGCCCGGCGCCACAGCAACACGCCGGCGCGCAGGCGATCGGGAACCACATTGTCGATGTTCTTGATGAAGACCAGATCCCCGCCGAGGCGTTGGAGGTTTCCCAGCAAGGCCCCGTGGCCGCCCGGCCGGAAGCATAGGGTTCCATCCGCGTTACGCAGGGGCCAGTTGTCGGCGCCGGCGGCCAACGTATCCGTCGCCGCCTGCTGGAGAGAAAGCCCGACCTCGAAGCGGATGCCGGAAGCGGCGTATTTGCCGCGCAGGCTTTCCAGCAGGTCCTGGATGGCGCTTTCATGTTCGGCGGAAACGGTGAAATGCAATCGGCACAAGCCTTCGCCGTTCCGGACCAATCGGGCCGCCTCGGCCAACTGCTCTTCGAAAGCGGTGCGGGGTCCGTCCGGATAGGCGTGGAAAGGGATCAGTGCCTTGGGTTGTTCGGAAAAACGCAGTCCCCGCGCGGTGAGCATGGTCTCCAGGATGGGAGCATAGTCGCGCGATTCGATCAGCTCTTCCAGGTCCCGGCCGGCGGCCGCGAGGGAATCGCGCAGGCTCGGGAAAAAGGCGAAACGGCGCAGCCCGTGGAACCAGGTCGCGGTTTCCTTGGCATCGGCGTCCCCGGCGGCTTTTTCCAGGTCGGCGAAAGCCGGGCGTTCGGAGCGGTTCATCACCGCGGTCAGGCTCTTGAACATGCGCGTGGCCGCGCCGGAGGCGGGCACGAATTGCAGCATGCGTCCCTGCCCGGCGGCGGCGTCGCAAGCGGCCGCCAAGGCCGTCATTTCCGCAGGATCAAGACGGAGGATGCCGTCTTCCGGCGTACAAGGGCGTTCCAGGGCGGCGTATTTCTGTCCCTGACGGAAAATTTCCATCTGCGCTTGCGCGCGCGCTTCGCTGATCCCGCGGACACGGAATTCGGCGCGATCCGGATCGGTGAATCCCGCGAATGAATGGGAGTCTTTGGCGTCTTCGGCGCCGATGCCATGTGAGTTCAGGATTCCCTCCCGGCTTTGGCCAGCAGCGTTCCCACTTCCCGCGCCATGCGATCTTCATGCCATCGGACCGCGCAGGCGGCCGCGATGCCGGCGCACCAGCGGGCCGCCATCCAGCGGCGGGACAGCGCGAACGCGGCCGCCAACGCCAGTGCGGCGCCGGCTAGCGAGGCGTTGGCCAGCATAGGGGCGTCTTTTTCCATCAGCGCCATAAACCGTATCTCCTTACGATGCGTTTACGTGGAGAGAAAATAGCATTCTGAAATATGCAGGGCGGGAGAACTTTCCGGAGCCGACCGCCCCCGTCCGGCTATCCCCAGCCCCGGTACAGGATGCGGGTGCGGGTGCGGGGATGGGGTTTGGCGGGAGCCGCCTCTTGCCCGCAGCGGGTTTCCTTGAGGAAGCTCATGCGATCGTGATTCCGGAAGCGTTGGTTGTAGTCGAGCAAGCGGCGCTCCACGAATTTCCGCCGCAGGCTCCGGCCCCCGAACCAGCGTTGCAGGAATAGGACCTGGCTGTTGGAACGGAACAGGCTGTCGAGTCCGGAGATGGTGTACTCCTGGGATTCGGGTAGGGGGTATTCGCCGTCCAGGGAAAGGGAGGCGGCGCGCAGGGAGTCGATCAACGCGCAGCGGCCCTCGTGGGAATAGGCTTCCATAAGGATTTCCATGGCGGGCAGATGGTTGGGATACCAGCGCAGGATGGAGGACGCGTATTTGGCGCTGGAGTCGTAGCGCTCCAAAGTGGCGTACAGATGCGCCAGGGTCTCCTCCCGCCGCTTCTGGTCCGGGGCCACCGATTGCACGAACTCGATCAGCTTCATGGCATCGCCCTCGCGCCGGAACCCCGTCAGCACGTTGATGTATCCGTAGTTGGCCTCTTCGTTGGCGGGATTCAGCCGCAAGGCTTCGACCAGGAGATTGGTATAGGCGCGCGGATCGTTGTCGGAGATGGAGACGGCGTCGACGAACGCGCGCTCGGACAGCAACTCGGGGGCCCGCAAGGAAAGGTGCAGGCAGACCAGCGAGGCGAGCGCGCCACCGGCCAGCGCCTGGGAGGAAAAATTGAATTTTCGCGCGGGCAGGCCCTCGGCGAGAAAGGACCAACCGAAGCCTATCAAGGCCCAATAGGCGAAGCGCGCTGGGGCCATTTCCAGGATGGGGCTGAACAGGCCCAGCATGGCCAGGGCCGCCAATGCGAAAAACGCGTACTTGGCCTCCAGGCTCCAGTCCCGGTAATACTGGCGCGCGAAGCCCCACGCGGCCCCGAACAGGAGCAGTAATTCCAGCAACAGGTAGATGGCTCCGCCTTCTGCCAGGGTTTCCAGGAAATGGTTCTGCGCGTGGAAGAGCACAGGCAATCCCGCATCGTTGCCGCCCGCGGTCCAGATACCCTGATATTCCACCGCCGCGAAACGGAACCCTCCCAGCCCGCAACCGAGCAGGGGAGAGGCCAGCCAGGTTCGCCATGCCGTGGCCCAAGCCCAAGACAGGAAACCGGGAGCGGAGGTTGGCGAGGTCGCAGAGGGTGAAAGGACCATCGCCATCTTATGCAATTGCATCTCGGGGAGATTGAGCCAGGCTATCCCCAGGCTCAAGGTGATGCCGGCGATCCAGGCCAACCGCTCCAGGCGCGGCTCTTTGCCGTCCAGCTTGACGGAGATGAACAGCAAAGGCACAAAGCACAGGAAGAAGACGCCCAGCACCAGGCGCGAGTCCACAATCAGGATGGATAAAAGCACCAGCAGGCTGGATGTGTACAGCAGCACTTGCACTGGTTTGTGCGGATCGCCTTTTTCCATCGCATGGAAATGCAGGAAGGCCCCGAGGATGAGCATGCCTCCGAAGGCATGCTTGTCGGTGAAAAAGGAGGTCACGGTATAGGCGGTCTCGGCGTCGAATCCGTCCGGCATGGATTGCAGCGGACCCGCGCCCAGATGCGACAGGGTGATCAGATCCATGAGGCCGCGCCCCACGCACAGGAATATCAAGGGAAGCAGGATCCGCTTTTGCGCCACGGGCGCGCGCGCGAACCCCAACAGGAAGGCCAGCAATACTCCCACCTGGAGCACCGCCGCTTCCTGGAAAACCGCGTGGCGGGAAAGCCGGAAATAGGCGAAGAGCCAAAACGCCAAGAAGGGGATCAAGGCCCGCGTCAAGGTCAAACCGGGCAGGTAAAGGAGTATCAGGCCGCCCATTCCAGCCACCATAAACGGGGCCTTGAGATCGGCGGGATGGGACAATCTCCCGGTAACGGCCAAAGCGCCGCCCCAGATGAGGGCAAGGCAGAGGAAGGTCAGGATGCGTTTCAAGGTGCTGGGCATGTAAGGTAAATCCCGCAATCGAAAGAGACGCTATCGGCAAAAAAAAGGATCCGGCCTGAGCCGGATCCTCGCAATCAGAACGGAACCGAAGCGATTAGAAGTTGGAGGTATAGGCCGCGCAACCGGCGGTTCCGGGCTTGGTATGCGCGACAACATCCCCAGCGGCCGTAAAGACGGATTGCCATACATCGGTGGTTTTGCAATCGCCGAAGGCGGCTTTGACGGTGCCGGTGAAGGTGGAGGTCGCTCCCGCGGCTCCGGCAGCATAAGTGATCCATTTGGAGGTGGGAGTCTGGAACCCGATGGCTGTGCTATCGCCGGCAAGGCCCGTTTCCTGGGCATAGGCGCTTTGCAGGGTTTCCCAGTTGGCGACTACGCCCGGAGCTTCGGCTGCTTTGGCCTTGGCGCTGACACCGAACATCTTGGGAATGGCCAAGGCCGACAAGATGCCGATGATGACGATAACGACCATCAATTCGATAAGGGTGAATCCTTTTTGCA
>JBDSWM010000331.1:0-12113 GCA_039926685.1 Fibrobacteria bacterium
TGCCGGGTGCCGGCATCATTGGGAATGGTGATGCTCCCGTAGGTCGCGGCATCTTGTTGTTCGTTCAGGCCGCATCCCTGCAGCCCTTCCAGCCATATCGTGTCCTTAAGGTCCGGGGAGATCCAGACGAACTTGATGCCCATGCTGCCGGATTGATCCATGGCGTAGACGATATCCGCCTGCCCGCCGGATTGTTCCGAGCTTTCACACAAGGCGAATCCCGTATTGTCGATGCGGGTGACGTTGGCGGGGATGACCACGGTTTTATTGTCGAGAGCGGAAAGATCCAGGCAACGCTTCACGGTGGCGCCCGTGCTGAGCACGGTGTCGGCGCCGCGCAGGCTGCATTCGAACTTGATCTGGGCGTGCGGATATCCCGCCGCCAGCAGCGCGACGGCCGCGGCGAGGAGGGATTTTTTTCCCGGGGAACCGGCCGCAAAAGCGGAAATGACCTTTGTGCGATTAAAGTAATGATTAAGCATGAACCACCCCTCGCTGCCGATTTCCGATAAGGTATCGTCAATCCGGGACTTGGGCCGATGAAATCCCGTCTTTATGCTCACATTCTGAGAGCGGCGGAGCGGCGTGTCCGCGCGCACCCCGCGTTTGCGCCTACCGGTTTATTTTCACATCCATGTTCACCAAGGCCGAGAAAGGCTATTTGGCATTGACCTTGTGCTTTCTGGCGGCCGGTTCCGGGATCAAGGTCTATCGGCGCGCCGCCGTCCAACTCGGCCCGTTTCCCGATCCATCCTCCTCCCCGGCGGTATCAATACCCCCCGTCTCCGTCTCCGCCGTCTCCCCCTTCTCCGCCTCCGCCGATTCCCAAGCGCTTTCCGCAGCCGTCGCGACCGGGGATGGAAAAGATACCGTTTCCGGCCGCCTGGCACGCTTACCCGCCGATGCCGGCGCTGGCGGGGAGCGCGCTTCCGAGGCCAACCCGGCCCGCCACGAGGGTAAGCCCGCCTTCCCGGGGAAAGTGAGTTTGAACCGGGCAGGCGCTTCCGAATTGACCCATGTCAAAGGCATCGGCGAAAAGACGGCGCTTTCAATCCTGGATTACCGGAAAAGCCATGGCCCCTTCCGGGATCTGCGGGACTTGTTACAGGTCAAGGGGATAGGGGAGAAAAAGCTGGAAAAGCTAACCCCCTTTTTAATATTATAATTACGCTATGGCCAAAAAAAACTCAAGTGTGGTGGCTCTGGAACTGAGCCACTCCTTCCTGAAGTTGGTCGAATTCCTGCCTGCCGAAAACCAAATCTCCACCGTGGCCATCAAGCCCCTGGATGCGGCCCGCTGGGATGACGACGAATATCTCGTGGAACAGGTGAAACAAAGCATTTCCAAGCATGTCGTCGAGACCGATGCCGATCTGGTCACGGCCATGTCGGGCGAGCACGCAGTGGTCCGGCAGGTGGAAATCCCCAATTCCGAGGACAATATCATCGATGCCATCCAATGGGAGATGGAGCAGTACCTGATCCATCCGCTGGATGAATACGTGCTGGATTACCAATCGCTGGGGCCAAATCCGGAAGAAACCGCCCGCAATTACCTGGTCGCGGCCTTCCGCCGCAGCGAGGTGGAGCGATTCAAGCGCATCATGGAGCGGAGCGGCTGCCGGCTCGCCGTCTTGGATCTGGACGTTTTCGCGGCCCAGAACGTGTTCGAGACCAACTATCCGGAAAAGCTCCCCTTGAAAACATTCCTCATCAAGGCCGATTCAAACGTCATCAAGTGCATCCGCACCCGCAACGGGCAATTCCACGGTTTTGAAAGCGCGGCCGTGGACGCGGCTTTCATGACTTCGGCCGCCGATACCAAGGCCGATATGGTGCTCGGTCTCGTCAACCAGATCCGCAACGCCCTGGACAGGGCCCATGACGCCTGGGGAGGGGTGGACCAGATTTTCCTGTGCGGCGATCTGGCGCTGGACACGGAGTTCCGCGAGATGCTGGAAGCGAATCTGCCCTCCGAAGTAACGCATTTGAACGCCTTCAAGGAAATCACCTTCGCCCTGAGCCCGGAAAAGAGCGCGGTGTTCCAACCCTCCGCTCCCCAATGCGCGGGCGCGGTGGGCTTGGCCCTGCGCCGGCGGGGGGATTGCTGAGATGATCCGGATAAACCTGCTCAAGCCGTTGGAGCCGCAAATGGCTCCCTTCATTTTCGACGAGCCGGGGGCCCGCAGCAAGCGGCCTTTGCTGGTCGTCGGTGGATTGGTCCTGGTGGCCGTGATCGTCATCGCCGTCCTACAATTCCCTTCCATGTTCGGCGGCTTGTTCGCCCATGAGGAAAAGGAAGCCGTGGTCGTTCCCGCTCCGCCAATTCCGGCATCGGATCAGGTGCCCGCAAGGCCCAAGACGGTCACGTCGCAAGCGGTGGAAGAAACCGTGAAGGACGTCCAGGACGATCATGTGAAGGAGCAGATCGCCGCCAACTATTCGGGGATGGTCCCATCCGGGAAAATCGAATACCAGTATTACTCCTCCAAGCGCATCCTCAAGGATATCAAGGCCATCACCCCCCCGGATGTCGGCTTCGCCAACTTCATCTTCACGCCTCCCGGGGATTTCTACGTGCATGGCCTGGCCGTGGACGAGCAGAATCTGGAGCGCTTCCGGCAAGGCTTGGCCGGCCTCATGGGTTCGGACGTCAAAATGGGCATGAACGTGCCCGCGGGAACCCATGGAAAGAGCAAGGAATTCTCCTTCTTCGTCACGGTGAAATACCCCTTGGACGATTTCCCGAACCCGCCCAACCACGTGATCAGTAAGGCCGGGCTCCAACATGATCTCAAGCAGCTGAAAACGGTGGCCGCGGCGTTGGGCATCCGTCTCAAGGAACCGCGCCTCTTCAATACCTCCCAGGCCGGAAAGAACAGCAAGCTGATATACCAGACTTCGGCCGATTGCAGCTTCCAGCAATTGCAGGATCTGATCTCCGAACTTCACGAAGGCAATTCCAATCTCGGCTTCATCAAGTTCGCGCTGCATGCCAGCGGGGACGAAAAGGTGGTCACCGAGATGGACATCCTCGCCTACATCCAACCCTGAGTCTTCCGGGCCATGGGCGTGATCATCACGGGCGGCCTTTACCGCGGCCGCAAACTGGAAACCGATACCCGCGCCCAAGTCATCCGCCCCACTTCCGGAAAGGTCCGCGAGGCGCTGTTCAGCTCGCTGGGGGAAAAGGTAGCGGGCTCCCTCTTCGTCGATCTCTACGCCGGTTCCGGGGCGGTGGGTCTGGAGGCATTGAGCCGCGGAGCTTCCCGGGTTTTACTGGTCGAAAACCATGCCCAGTCCTGGCTGCTCCTGCAAGCCAATTGCAAATCGGTCCTGGGGCCGGCTTTCCGGCCGTCAGAGGAGGGGGCGGCGCAGTTGGTCCGTTCCGATGCCCTGGCCTTTTGCCATAGGATGCGGGAAGAGGGCCGCGTCTTCGCCTTCGTCTTCGCCGATCCACCTTTTGAGGACGATTTTTCCACATTGTGGGACGGGGTGTCCGGCCTTTTGGAACCGGGTGGAACCGGCATTATCCAGTTTCCTTCCCGTAATCCCCCGGCCTGGTTGGCCAAAGCGGATAAGTTGAAGAAGTACGGGGAATCGGGCCTGGCTTTCTTTACGAAGTATATTTAATTGAGGCTGCTGCAGGCGTATTTTCCAAGGGAGGGGCCGGTTTGGTAAAAGCCATCTATCCGGGCACGTTCGATCCAATCACGAACGGCCATTTGGATATACTCAGCAGGGCCGCGCAGCTTTTCGAAGACGTGCATGTCGTCGTTGCCGTGAACGTCCGTAAAACCACTTTGTTTTCCCTGGGAGAACGTCTCAGCCTCATCCGCGGCTGTACGGCCCACCTGGCCAATGTGCATGTCTCCTCCTTCGAAGGGCTCACGGTGGATTGCCTGCGCCGCTTCGGCGCCAAGGTGGTGATCCGCGGCTTGCGCGCCGTCAGCGATTTCGAATACGAGTTCCAGATGGCCTTGATGAACAAAAAACTCGACTCCGGCTGCGAAACCGTTTACTTGATGCCCAGCGAGCAATACACCTATCTCAATTCCAGCGTCATCCGCGAAATAGCCGCCCTGGGAGGCTCCGTGTCGGAATTCGTTCCCGTCGCGGTGGAAGCGGAGCTCCGGAAGAAAACGGGGACGCGGAAGCCGACCGACAAGGTTTCGGGGAAGGCCTCCCCGGTGGCGAGGGCCAAGCCGGCAAAAGCCAAGCCGGGAAAAAAGTAACCGCGCCCATCGCAAACCGGGCCTGAATTTTCGGAAGATATTGAGCATGGCATACGGATTCACACCCAACGGTACCTTACCACGAGCGATCAGGATTCTCCTGATCGCCAACGCCGCGGTTTTCCTGCTCGATCTCATCAGCGGGGGCGACTACATCCATCCGTGGCTGCAGCTCGATCCGGCGAGCGTCATGCGCAAGTGGGAAGTCTGGCGTCTGGGCACCTACCTGTTCGTCCATGATCTGCGCGCGCCGTTCTTCCATATCATCATCAACATGCTCATGCTGTGGATGTTCGGTTCGCCCCTGGTGCAGGAGATGGGGGAGCGGAAATTCTGGTGGTTCTATCTCAGTACGGGGGTATTTTCCGGATTCTGCTCGTTGGCATTCGCTTCCATCACGGGCAATTACGCTCCCGTGGTAGGCGCTTCGGGCGCGATATTCGGATTGATGTTCGCGTTCGCCAAATTCTTCCCCACCCAGGAATTCCTGGTGCTGTACCTGTTCCCCATGCAGGCCCGTTTCGCCGTCATCATCTATGCCGCCGTGGAGTTGCTGTCCATCATGGCCAACGATCATGTATCCCACATCGCGCATTTAGGCGGGGCGCTTTTCGCCCTGGTCTATTTCAAATTCGAGGATCGCGGGGCCGAGACGCTGTCGCGTTGGAAAAACCGCAAGGCGGTTAAAGTCCAGAAAGCCGTCCGTAAAACCGAGGAAGAGCTCGGCCAGGTCATGGTGGACATCGATCCCATCCTGAAGAAGATTTCCAAGACCGGGATGGGGTCGCTCACCAAGGACGAAAAGGACAAGCTTGAGCGCGCCAGCGAGATGAAACGCAAGGCCAAAGGCAAGCTCATCAGCCTGGACGAATACCGCAAGCGGCAATAAGCCGGTTCCCGTCCCGTCGCGACGGGGGAAGATCGCGCGGCGATGTGCGCGCGGCTCAAAACGGCGAATGGATGGAGACGCGGCCGGTCCAGAATACGGCCCAACCCGCTCCGCCGCTGCCCCAACCGGCCCTGAGGCTGTTGGCGGCGATGGCGTCGCTTAAGCGCGCCTGGTAGCGCAGGCCTCCGCCGATGCGCTGGAAATAACGATGGTCGTTGGGCATCTCCTCGCGCCAGATCCCCGGTCCCGCCCAGAACCCCGCTCCCAGCCGGCTCCAGGCTTCCAAGCGGCTGAACAGGACTATGTTATCCTTCGCGGTGGCTTCTTGGATGATACCGTCCACCACATGCGAGAATTTCTGCGCGAACTCCAGGATAGCGTCCCCATAGATGAAATGCAGGTTTGAGGTGTCCGCTACGACAATGGCCTGGTTCACGTGGCCTTGCATCTCGAACTCGATCTTGCCCAGCGCTTGATCCGGGAAAGTCCATTCGCCCAGGATCCGCCCCATCAGTCCGCCCGTCGCCACCTTGGAATCCGGCATGCGCATGGTCAATCCGGCGTCCACCCATAGCCGCTTGCCGATCTTCTCGTTTTCGCGGCCCAGGAGATTGCCCCCGATGAACAGGTAGGGCCAGGCGCGGGCCCCGCTCAAACCTTCCCGGCCCACGCGATCGAGGCTGGGCGTGAAGAGGCCTATGCGGCCGGTGCCGAAATCGGCGGTCAGGGTCCAGGTGCTTATGCCGCCTTGGATCCGGTTTTCCAGTAGCCAGGCGGTGGGCCGATCGGCCTGTTCCACCTTATAGGCTATCCATTGCGATGAGGCATGCCCCGCTGGATCGGTCGCGGTGAGATGGGCCGAATAGAGACCCGGCAGGTCCGCGGACAAAAGCAGGCGCTCGCCGTCCCAGGCCAAGCGCGGATCCGCAGCTTGCGCGCTCATGGAAACCTGATCGCCGTCTCCGTCCACGGCCACGGGACGGTAGCCTGCTCTTTCACCCGCCCGGAGGCGCCAGATGCCCAATTCGCTGGCGAAATGCGGGGCCAGATCGGGACGCACCGGCAGGGTTATCGTGTGCTCCATTTTCCGCCCCTGCACGTCGAAGGTGAAGGTCAGGGAATAGGCCCCCGCCTCCGCGGGCCGCAATCGTAATGAGCCGTCCTTGAATTCGGTGAAGTCCGGTCCGGAAACGCCGGTCAAGGTGACGCCTTGCTGCGCCCAGGCCATGGCGGAAGCGCCGGCCTCCCAGGCATAGGTCCGGCCCTGCTTGAGGGTATCCCAAGGCAGGGAGGGTTTGATGCCTTCGCTCCAAAGCATGTCGGTGGCGGGTATGACTTTGACCGGGAACGCGCTGTCGGAGATCCCTCCGGCCGCATCCTCCAAGCGCAAGGCCAGCTCCAGCGTGCGCCCGGACAGGCTGTCACCGGGATACCATTGGAATTGGCGGGCCAGGGAATCGAATTCCATACCCGGAGGCATCCGGAGCGCGGTGATGCGCACTTGCGATCCCTCATGATCCGGATCCACCGCCTCCGCCCGATAGCTCCACATCTGGCCCGCTACGGCCACGGGCTTGGGGGGGTGGGCCAGGCCGGGTGGAACGTTGCGCCGGACGGAAAGCGCGAAAGCGAGGGTGTCGAAGGCCCCGGAACTGTTGCGGGCTTCCGCGGTCAGGCGCCATTGGCCTTCTTCTTCGGGGGCGCCTTGCAAGGCATGCGTGCCGGCGTCCCAGGCCAGCCCCTTCGGCAAATCCCCGAACAAGGTGTAGCGGAGCATGGCCGCCGGCTCGGCGGGATCGGCGGCCCAAGCCTGCCAACGGAACGGCATGCCGGTGAACAGCTTGCCTGGAGCGGCCGTCAGGATTTGCGGCTTCCCGGCTGGAGGCACGCGCCGCACGGTGGCATATTTCAGTTGATCCAGGAATTCGTCCGGAGCCAGGAGAATCAGGTTGCTCCCATCGAACACCATGGTCATTTGCTGCCGCGACGGAATGCCTCCGAAAGTCTCTTCCAGGATTTTCAGGAGTTCCGCGCCCAGCAGATAGGCCTTTTTCTCCCGCTGGCCGGTTACCAGCTTGGAGCGGGTTTCCCAGGCCGCCTGGCTGGCTTTGGCCTGCACGCGCAAAACCGGCCCCACCTTCAATCTGCCCAAGGCGCCTTCGTCGTTCAGGGTTTGCCATACATCCGCGTCCACCAGCACGGCCTTGTCCTGGAAGCGCATGATGTCGCCCTGCATCAACCCCAGGTTGGGATCATGGATGAGGAATACCGGCTGGCCTTTGGCCTTGAAGCGGCCCATCAGCTTCACGCCTATCCCCGTGTCCTGCAGAGCGGTGAGGCCGTAATGGTTCAGGGGTTCGGAGCCGTTCTTGGCGGAAGCCGTAGCGGGGAAAAAAAATGCAAAAATCAAAGTGCAAAGTGCAAAGTGCAAAATGAGGATCCAGGATCCGCTCCGCCATTCCCAGGCGCGGGACTTTCGGTTTTTCCCCGTCTTTAATATTGACTTTTGCACTTTGAACTTTGCGCTTTGAACCCTTCCCATCGACCTAATACCCTCTCCGTCCCTTTGTCCATTCCCGGAACTGGATTTCCATGGCCTTGCTTTCCGGTCTGCTCCCGTAATCCACGCTGTCCGATGCGGGGAACCATTCCGATTCCTCCTTGCTCCAAATCAGCTTGCCGCGCCGGAAAGTTACGGAGTGGCCGCGCCCCTGCACGCTCATGGCGATGAAGCTCCCGTCGCCGGGATCATGGCGCAACACTGTCAGATTGCTGTCCGGAGCC
The DNA here is from genome assembly GCA_039926685.1 of Fibrobacteria bacterium. Taxonomy (GTDB): domain Bacteria; phylum Fibrobacterota; class Fibrobacteria; order UBA11236; family UBA11236; genus Chersky-265. Next base: position 7,909 of record JBDSWM010000331.1, read on the forward strand.
GACGCTTCCAGGAAAAGGATTTTGTCGTGTCCGTCCCCCGCTTCACCTACCGGGTTCAGTTGGGCGATCTGCCCTTGCAACCCGAACGCGTTGCGATAAGGTTCCGCGCGCGCGGAATCATCGGGATGGTTCAAGACATAGGCCGCTTGCGAAGACCAATACTTGTCCGACCGCGCGGAGATGGTCTTGGCCTTGTCCAGGTTCACCAAGGGCACCATGAAAACCAGGCGCAGCAAGAGAAGCACGGTCATGACGGTGAGCACGTCCTCGAAGGAAATGGCTTCTCCCATTTCCACGCGCGCGCTTCCCCCGCGACCCCGGCGGAAGCTCATAGCCCGTCCTCCAGATGCGCGTTGTCGATATGGCTGGTTTCCAGGCGGCCGGTATCCAGGTTATGCGGCTGCAACGGGGCTACCGCGGCCGTTTTCGATTCCAGGAAACCGCGGTACTGCTTTTCGTACTCAGCCAATTCCGCGATGCGACGGCCGACTGCGGCCTGCACCATGCCCAATTGATCGAGCTGTTTGGTGGTGCGGGCGATGGCTTCCAGGGCGCGACCCAGATTGGCGTCCATCTCCTGCTGCACGCGCGCCATCTTCGCGTCCATCCCGGCCTGGGCATCCAGGGTCATGCGTTGGCGCGCCTCCAAGCCGTAGCGCTTCCTGACCCAGGGCTGCAAGCGCGTCAGGTTCCAGTCGTTGATATGGCTGTTCACCATGTCGAAGCCGCCCAGGGCCCGCTCCAGGATCTGGATGGTCACCAATTCGATGAGCACGGACAACGCCGTGGCGCCCAAGGTCACGGCGATGGCGAATTCGTCGCCGTCGATGGCCATGGAAATGTCCTTGATGAAACGCAACTCGCCGTCGCTGTCCGAAAGACCCATGACCGCGCGTTGCATGGGCGGAAAGGTGAGGATGAGCCCGTATAGGGTGCCCAGGAATCCCAGCTTGAGGGTGGTGCGGTTCATGGAAACATGCAAGGAAACGGAACTGCTGTCCTGATGGGAACGGCGATCCCAGGCATTGTTCAGGAGCGATTCGGATCCGCTCGTCTCGCCGCGCATGCCCAATTCGATCCAACGCAAGAGCAGATCGCGCATGTGCCCGGGGGGTGCGCTTTCCAGCAGCTTGGCCCGCAAGACCGGCAGATCGGGTTCATCGCCCGCTTCCGCCAGCACCGAGATCGATTTCCCCGTGTTCTTGACGCCGCCCAGCACCCGCCGCATCTGGAAGACGGCCATGATCTGGCCGGCCGTGAAAATGGCGAAGATGACGGCCAGGAACGGATTGAGGTACCAGTGCAACTCGTATTTGAAGAAGGCGGCCGCGGCGAGGCCGATCACCGGGATGGGGACGAAGGCGGAGTTGCGCGCCAGCTTGCGGATTCGGATCAGCGCCCGGCGCGCCTGTTGCAGCGGATCCTCGGACAACCTGAAGGTGGGAATCGTATTCATGTCATGCTCCGGGTCTGTTCATGAGGGGGTTTTCCACGCGCAGCCGCACGGAGATGCCCAGGCGGAAGCTCCGGTTATCCCGATAGGCCATGTCGAAATGCAGGTAGGTGATATGGAACACCGAGGGCAGGGAAGCCGGCGCGTTCAGCTTCAGGGCCAGGTCGGGGATGTCCACCCATAGTTGCGTGGCCATGATGTCGGAAGCGAAAATCAGGCCTCCGCCCCATGTGCCGAACCAGGCGGGCAAATCGTCCAGGCCGGCCGTTTGCACGGGAACGCGATACGCGTCAGTATCGAGATGGAAAGCGTAGCGCAGGATTCCCAGGCGCGCATCCAGGGTATGCGAGAGATTACCCGGCAGCCCCAATGAGGAACCGGTCCATTGCTTGACCAGCCGGCCCTGCTTATGCCCGCGGATGGCCGCCACCGAGGACGGTTCCAGCCAATAATATCTGGGCATGGGCTGATCGGCCAGGGCCAGGGTGTACTTGAGGCCGGGCACTCCCGCCGACAGCCCCCACCACCAATCCGCCTGGCCCCAGAAGTCGAGGACGGTTCCGCTGGGCGGGCGCCCGCCAGCCGTGTCCGCCACTGTTTCCCCCAAGCGGGACAGCCCTCCGCCGTATTGGCTCCGGTGCAATTCCACGCCGAGGGGGAAATGGCCGAAAGGTTTCTGGGTCCAGGCGAAATCGATGTCCCGTTCGAATTGCGGTTTCGAAACCGCGATGGAGCTCAGCGAGGAACCGATGCCCGCGGTAAAACCGCCTGGCCATTCCGCCCAGCGCAGTATGGTTTTCGCATCCCATTTCAGGGCATGCCATAATAAGGGCACCGCCTTTTTTTCCGGACCTTCCGCGTCTTCCGCCCAGGCGGGCTCGCCCTGTTTGGCGGCTTCGTTGGCCAGGGCATCCCAAGCGGATCGGTCCATTCGTCCCGTTTCCGTCCCGTTGCGCAGCAGGTAAACCGAGGCGCCATCTTCTCCGGCGGTGGATTCACCCGGCACCAGGATCTGGTATTCCCCCACCGGCACCAGGGAATCCGGAAATAAGGTTTCCCAAGCCATGGCGACGAGATTGGAATCCGTCAATTCCAGGATGGTGGCGGGTTTACCCCCTTCCATACCTACCGCTTCCGCTCCCATACCCGTTCCCAGACAGAAAAGCAGGAATGGCAGGAAGAGCAGACAAGCCTTAAGGCCCTGAATCGACCATGGGAAAAGGCGACACGGCATGGATTCGGGCATTCCGAACGGACCTTTCCTGATCAAACAAGCCCGGTTTGCGACGGCACGAAAAGCGGGTTCCTGGGCGCGGGATGACAGGGTTTATCATATTATATTCGCGGGTCCGATTTCCCGATTTGCTACTTTTGTCCCGGCAGATCACGGTTACGCGGGTACCCGCGCCGTGCGGAATAAGGAGCAGCGGATGAATTCGGGTCGGAATCCATGGGTGGCGGGAGTCGGTGCGGCATTGGTTGATTTGCTCGTGGAGGAAGAGGACGGTTTCATTTCCCGCCTGGGTTCGGAAAAAGGCGGCATGACCATGGTCGAGCTGCCCGCCATCGAAGCCGCTTTGAAAGGCACCTCGGCCGCGGTGAAAATGGTTCCCGGCGGATCCGCCTGCAATACAATTGTCGGCATCGGCAATCTGGGAGGCAAAGCCCGGATGATCGGCCGCTTGGGCAAGGACGCTTTGGGCAAGGCCTTTCTGGACGGATTGATCAAGGCCGGGGTCGATCATCGCATCCGCCAATCCGATATGCCCACCGGTCGCGTGCTCTCGGTTGTGACCCCGGATGCGCAGCGTACCATGTTCACCTATCTGGGCGCTTCCTCCTTGCTCTCCCCGGACGACGTGGCCTTGGACGATTTGGACGGGGTCGGCATGGTCCATCTGGAGGGCTACCTCCTTTTCAACCGTCCCCTGGTCGAAAAGATCATCGCCACCGCCAAGCTGGCCAAAGCCAAAATCGTCCTGGATCTGAGCGCTTATCAGGTGGTGGAAATCTGCCGCGATTTCCTGGATCAGATCATCGGTTCCGTAGACATCGTGCTGGCCAACGAGGATGAGGCCAAGGCTTATACCGGGTTGGGCGAAAGCGAATCCCTGGAAATCCTGGCCGGCAAAGTGGAAACCGCCGTGGTCAAAATCGGCAAGCGCGGGGTCATGGTGGCCCAGGGCAAGGCGCGGCACACGGTGGAAGCGCACCTGGTCAAAGCCATCGACACCACCGGCGCGGGCGACCTCTGGGCCTCCGGATTCCTATTCGGGCTAAACCAGGGCCTGAGCCTGGAAACCTCCGCTCGCCTGGGCTGCAAGGTGGGCAGCGAAGTGGTGCAAGTGATGGGCGCGGTGATTCCCGACGCCGGCTGGAAGCGCGTGCATCAATACCATTCCGACCTGACCGCTTCCGCCCGCTGATTCCGGGCCCGAGGGGCGGGAATCCCCGCCATATCCGCCTCTCCGATTCCGCCTTTTTTCCAAAAAAGGGGATCCTGACAAAATATTCGGGCCATTACTAAATTTGGGCATGGCCAAAATACTAGACGATCTCTCCCGTACTTTTTCCGAATACCTGCTTATTCCCCGGCTTACCCGGAAAGAACATGTGCCCAGGAACGTGTCCTTGGCCGTTCCCGTAGCCAGCCATAAAATCGGCGAAGCCAGCCGCCTCAGCCTGAATATCCCCGTGGTTTCCGCCAGCATGCAAGCCGTGGCGGGCACGGAAATGGGCATAGCCCTGGCGC
>JBDSWM010000332.1:0-4315 GCA_039926685.1 Fibrobacteria bacterium
CTCGCAAGGCAGCGCAAAATTCCTGGGCGCGGAAAAAAACAAAGTGCAGGCCATGCAAATGGCCGAGGCCGGCGTGGAGGAAAACATCTCCAACCTGGGTAAGCGGACGGTGAAACCCGCGGCGGGAATGGTCGATTATGTCACCCTGGAGCGCAAAGCCCTGGCAGGGGGAGCTTATTCGTCCCGCCTCACCACGGTGGGCATCGGCGCAGTGGCGGATACCGTCGATTTGACTTCCCAGGGATTTGTAGGGACGCGTTCCCAGTCCATCCAGGCGCGGTTAAAGCTTAAGAAGTACCTGGATACCACCAAGACGCCCATCCTGACAGTCAAGCCGGAAACCACCTTGACGGTGGGCACCATCATGGCCCCGAAAATCGATTCGACCGCCACCGTCCTTGCTCCCACCGCCATGCCGCCCCTGAATGCCACGCCCGCCTATACCGCCTGCATGGCGGCCCCGGGGCTGAAATGCAATATCTGCCATCTGCCAGTCCCCAACCCCAACTCCAAGATGGTGCTCAACGTCACCAAAACCATGATCAACACCTTCTATAAATCCTTCGTAGGAGACTACGTGACCACGGATAATACCTGCGACCTGTACGATACCAGCTATGTATACAGCACCACCATGGTCCCCAAGCCCGATACCACCCGCACCATCGTGAATTTGAGCATCTTTGACACCACCGTCAGCATCGATACGGCAGTCAAGGTGCAGGTCTTGTCCTGGAGATAGCCGAGGCTGCGGGATTCCGCTATTCGGTCGCGAAGGTGGGGATCCAAACGGTGAAGTTGCCGTCCGTGGCCAGTTCCAGAGTGTAGCTCCCATTTTTGGCGAAAATGGCTTTCACCCATTCCTGTGCGCCATCGCTTTCGTCGATCATGGCGTGCAAATCACCCGCTTCTTTCGCATAAGCCAGTTTCCATGAGCCCGACGGCACCTTGAAGGTTTTGCTGGCGCCTTCGCCTATCGTACCCAGATCCTTGGTCCGATTCGCATTGACGATGTCGAAGGAATTGCCCGGGAAAAGGATCAGGGTAATGGTGCCGGGATCCTGTTCGATATGGTTCGTCACCTTTAGGGTGGCGCTGTCCGCCTTGGCGGTCGTGTCTATGGGGGGTGATTCGATGTCCACCGTTTTGCAGCCGGAAAGGCCGGCTAAGGGCGGGTAAACTATAAAGATGGAGCTGAAGGCCAGGCTTGCCCACCATAGGGATGCGCGGCCGGCGGATCGGGATGTGTTCGGTTTAAGCATGGTTGGCATGGGTACTCCCCCTTTTGCCAGCATACCATTACGGATAAACCCTTTCCACCCGATTGCCGAGGGAGCAGATGATATCGTAAGGATGGGTTTGCTTGATGCGCGCCCAGTCTTCGATTGTGATGGTTTCCCGCCCGGATTTCCCCACCAGCACCACCGGATCCCCGACTTTCGCGTTAGGGCATCCGTTCAAATCCACCGTCAGGTAATCCATGGAAACGCGCCCGATGATATTGCAGGCCTTGCCGCGGATCAGGACACGGCCGGAATTGCTTGCCGCCAGGGGCACCCCGTCCGCGTAGCCCGCCGGCACCGTGCCCACCCAGGTATCCTTGAAAAGTGTATGGGTACAGCCGTACCCGATGGTGTATCCGGCCGGGAGCAGCCGCTTGGCGATGAGGTTGGTCCGCAAAGAGAGCGAATGGGATAGCGGATAGCTGCGCAAGCCGCTTAGGTCGAATACGCCGTATAGATTGATACCGGTCCTGACCAGGTTGAAGTAGGATTCCGGATAATTATTGATGCCGTCCGAATTGGCCATGTGCACCAAGGGAAAACGGATCCCGGAGGCTTCCAATTCCCCCAGCAGGTTCCGGAACAGCGTCAATTGCTGCTGGGTCTTCGCATGCATGGGATTGTTGGCATTGGGGAAATGCGAGTATAGGCCTTCCAGGACCAATCCTGGTAGCTTGGCGATGGCGGCGATTTCCCCGTAGGCGCGGAAATGGGGAATGCCCAACCGGCCCATACCGGTGTCCACCTTGATATGCGCCCGGACTTTGCGGCCTTGTTTTTTGGCTTCCCGGGAAAGGGCCTGGGCGGTGGCCAAGTCCGGAATCGGGCAAACCACACCCAAGCGCACGCAATCGGGGATTTCCGTGTTCAGCAATCCGCCGATGATATGCACCGGGACCCGGAAGCGCTTGACCAAGGCGGCCGCTTCCTTAAGTTCCGCCACGCCCAACCTATCGGCGCCGGCCTCCACCAGGGTATCCGCCACCCGTACTGCGCCCAATCCATAGGCATTGGCCTTGAGCACGGTCATAACCTGGGCCGGGCGGACGGTTTTACGGATTTGCAGGAAATTCCGGCGGATGGCCGGGAGATGTACCTCCAATCTGACCCTGGAAGGCATGGTTTCTTTATAAGTTGGCATACCCTGGCTTGGCTTGAAGGTGAAAATCAGCCACTGGCTTCGTGGCGAAATCCAAAATTAGCATTAAATTTAGGGCGGGCTTCCGCCTCGGACTCATAGGCGGGACCGGTCTTGTCCCACATTTTTGAAAGTAGGAATATGCGCAGCTTTAACTCCCTGTGTCTGCTGATTGGGATCGCTTCCCTATCAGCCTCCGCCATGGCCGCCGAAGTCCATAAGGGAGAGGATCTCAGCAACCGTTCATTCACGGGCCGCGATCTGACAAATGCCGAGTTCAAAGGTTGCAATCTGGAAAACGCCCGTTTCTCGCAAACCCAGGGAGCCAAGGCCACCTTCGAGGAATCCAAGGGCAAATCCGTGAATTTCTCCTCCATGCAAATCTCGGACGCTAATTTCAAGGATACCCAATTTCCCCAGGCCGACTTCCGCAATTCCGATTTGCGCAACAGTACTTTCAAGCATGCCTCGTTGGAAGGGGCCAACTTCGCGAATGCCGTGCTGTTGGACGGGAATTTCGAGGGCGCGGTGCTGACCAAGGCGAATTTCACGGAAGCGAAATTCAACGAGAAGGCGGTATTCGCCAAGGCCAACCTGGCCGGAGCATCGTTCAAGAACAACAGCCTGGAAGGGTCGGATTTTTCCAAAGCCGATCTCACGGGCACCGTATTCAACGCGGTGAAATTCGAAGGCGCGGATTTTTCCGGAGCCACGGTCGGGAATATCAATCTGGCGGAGTCGAACCTGACCGGCGCGGATCTTTCCAAATTGACCTTCAGCAATGCCAATTTGCAGAGCACGGCCCTGGTGGAAGCCAATCTTAAGGGTTCCCGTTTTTCCGATTCGAAGTTCGACAAGGCCGAATTCCAATACACCAAGGTAAGCGGCGCCTCTTTTGAGCATTGCTCCTTCAACAACGCTTCTTTCTTCAATGTCGATCTGGACGGGGTGAACTTCTCAAACTCTTCCTTGAACTCGACGACCTATGATTTGAAGAGCCTGAACAAGACCGGTTTCCATGGTTCGCAATTGGAACGGGCGAAATTCACGGTGGGCAAGCTGAGCAAGGTGGATTTTTCCGGCGCCAATCTCAAATTCGCGGATTTCCAGGGCGCGCAATTGTTCAATGTCGATTTTTCCGGCGCCGATCTATCCAACGTCCGCTTTGACAATGCCTTCATCACGGGCTGCGACTTCTCCGGCGCCAACCTGTCCACTGTATTCTGGGATTCCGATAACCTCAAAAAGAACATCTTCAGCAAGGAAACGCGCTTCCCCCGCTCCTATACCCCCAACCCTACCCAGATGCGCGCGCGCTGAGAAATACAGGGGCAAAAGTCCAGGACCGGACTTTTCGACTCACAGTCTTGAGCCCCTTGACCCACGAGCCTGCCTGAGGCCCCGCCTTCCCCGCAAGCGAGGGTCGCTTTCATGCAGGGTAAAATTCTATAATTCAAATAATATGAGACGTACCATCCTGCACGCCGGCGCCGGCGAACTTGTGTATGAAATCCGCGAAATCGTAAAGAAAGCGAATATGTTCCAGAAGCTCGGCATCGAGATTTTCTGGGAAAATATCGGGGATCCGGTGGCCAAAGGCACGCCCATCCCTGCCTGGATGAAGAAAATCGTCTCGGATTTAGCGCAGCAAAACCTGAGTTACGCCTATTGCCCCACCAAGGGGGTGCTGGATACGCGCCAGTATCTGGCCAAGAAGAACAATGCCCTGGGGGGCGTGCAGATCACGGCCGAAGATATCCTGTTCTGCAATGGCTTGGGGGACGCGATCTCCAAGGTCTATCAATACCTGGATCCGGGCGCGCGCGTCATCGGCCCATCCCCGGGCTACTCCACCCATTCCTCCGCGGAAGGCGGGCATGCCAGCCAGCCTCCC
>JBDSWM010000333.1:0-10432 GCA_039926685.1 Fibrobacteria bacterium
TTGCGCCATGATGGTCATCGTTTTTTGCGCGTGGATAGCGCATAATCACCTTCTTGCTGGCCAAGGTGCCGTCCGCGACATTGAAACGGGCCAACTCCTCGGCGCGGTTCGCGCAGTTGAGACCGCAGGGATCCGAATAGAGGGCGTACAGCCAATGGTTGGTGGCGAATTTCGGATCCAACGCTATGCCCAGCAAACCGTCCTCGGTGCTGAACCAGGTGGAGATCTTCCCGACCACGGTGGTATTGCTCGCCCCCGGCTTGAGAACCACGATCTCGCCGGTTTTCATCTTGGCGACATAAATGCTGCCATCGGGAGCAATGGCCATTCCCACCGGTCCCCAGCTGCCCGTGGGGGCTTCCTCGACCCCTGAATGGAGCTCTGTCAACGCGGTCACCTTGTATTCCGCGGCCGTGGGCTGGTGGCAAGTGCTTTGCGCCCAGACTCCGAGGGGTATTAAAGCCGTAAAGGCGGCGAGGGGAAGTGTTTTTCTCATCAATATCTCCAACGGGGACCCCGGGTAAGATTTACTGTTGTGGCCATTCTCGAATCGGAAAAAATGATGGCAATGCTAGCGATTTGAGTAAACAAAAACCGATGCTCCCTAATGTAACGGAAACCCTAGGAAAGTCAATCGGAAATCCGGTTAAAATGCAAAAGAATGCATTGAAATTCTTCGAATTGGGGGGAGTATACCAAAACATCAGCAAAAAGGAACTTACTAGTCTAAATCAACAAAACGGTTCACAGGGAGTTTCAATGCCCTTTTAAATCAAGATTTTTTTGCTCATTTGGTAAACAAGAAATTCCCCTACGCACTCGCACTTTATGCTCTTTTGCCTACCCGGCTCATGCCTGCATCCGGACTGGCGGGCAAAAGGTCGCTTGCAAGAGCACGGGGCTATCGTCCAAAACAAAAACCTGGCTGCCCTGTTTGCGCGCCAGCAGGGCGATTTCCCGCCCCGCCAGGGAAAGCGGAGTGGGGTGGGAAAGGCCAAAGGGTTCGCCTTCGCCGAACAAGGCGATGAGCATGAAGCTGCAAGTGATGTCGAGGATCTCGCCCAGGGAATCCCGGCCGCCATCCCGGCTACTTAAGGCGCTTAATGGCTTAAGGGGATCTTCCCCTTCCATCCCGAAAAATTTCGCGGCCAAGTAACCGGCGGTGCGCTCGGGCATCGCCAGCAGCAAGCCGCCCCGGACTTTGCCCGTGAAGGTCATGGATCTGGCCAAGAAGAGGTCCGCTTCCAGGGAAAGAGCGGAGAATTTCCGCGCTTCAGGGATCAATAAGGCCCGCTTCCCCATGACGGCGCGGAACACGCCGGCGATTTCCGGCAGTTTATCCTCATGCATGCGCGCCCCCCGGCATGGCGCTGCTTCCCGCGCTTTTCATAAGGCTGGCTTCATGTATATGGAAGGCCGGACGCATTTGAAGCCCTTCACCAGGCCGGTCAGGCTTTCGGCATGGCCTACCAGCAAATACCCCCCCGGCTTGAGGAGCCGGTAGCAATCCTCAAGGAGCTTGCTGCGCACGCTGTCGTCGAAATAGATCATGACGTTGCGGACCAGGATGAGATCCAGCGGCCCTTTCATGGGGAAAGGCGGGAACGCCAGATTGAGGCGCTGGAACACGATCAGATCCCTGAGGCTGGCCTTGACCGCGCTGGCGGCTGGAGCGGCGCCGCGCAAGGGGGAAAAATATTTGCCGGCATATCCCGCGGGCAGGCTGGCCAGCTTGGACTGGGCGTACACGCCCTCTCCGGCCGAGGCCAGGATGCGAGTGTCCGTTTCCGAATTGAGCCCGCATTCCGACAGGGTCATGGCGAGGGAATAGGGCTCTTCGCCGCTGGAAGAGGCGGCGGACCAGAACCGGAACCGCTTTTGGCGATGTTTTGTCCATTCTGTAACGACTTCACGTATAAAATCGAAATGTTCCGGCTCGCGGAAGAAGCTGGTCACGTTGGTGGAGATCGCGTCCAGCATGTGGACCATCTCGTCGGCGTTGGATCCGTCCTGCAAGCAGTCCAGATAGGTGCGGAAATCGTCCACCCCCAGGGCTTTCATGCGCTTGCCGATGCGGGAGGAGACCAGGCACTCCTTGCCGTCCCCGAGATTGATGCCGCTGGTCTGGTACACCAAGGAACGGAACTCTTCGAACTCGCCGGTTTTAAGTTGCATGGCCCTGTCAAAGGCAAAGGCCATGCCAGCGCGCCATATCGCTTAATAACGCTCCGTTCTTGCGGTTTAAGCGGCGGCGAAGGCCGAAAAGGGGTGGCCAGAATCGGATGGGCGCCGGCCGGCCTCGACGCCAAGCCGATGTGGATCAGGCGCTTAGCGGAAATACCGATTTTGGCCGGGGGCGGAAATTAGGCGCGCGTCTTCAAGCCCGCGTCCTCAACCGCGTGTCTTTGCGCCGGCATCCGCTTCCGATACCGAAGCCGGAATGGGCGGCGAGGATGAGCCTCGGCCCGGTCCGTCCTTGCCGCTATCGTCTTGGGGAAGGGTGGCCGCTTCGATTTGCTGCACCACGTAGGAGGAGAAAATGGAGAGGAGGAAAAAAAGGAACAGGCCCAAGGCCAATTGACCGTAGGTGCGGCTGTCCACCGCCACTGCAGCGCGGGATTCATCCTCGAGATTCCGCTTTTTCGCCAGTTCGACCACGACATCGATGGCCTTGCGATGCTCCTGATAGGCGGGTTGGACTTCATCCCGGATTATGGTCGCTGCCATGGCATGATCCCCCACTCGCAGCGCCGGGATGAGCCTCTTCTCGATCGCCTCCAGCATGCGCTGGGCCGGGTGGTAGGATGCCCCGACCAGGCCTTTTTTCAAGGCGCCATCCTGCAGCTCGTTTTCCCAATAGGCATGGCGCTTGAGGTAGTCGTTCTTGAGCTTGTCCGCTTTCGCGAAAAGCATTTCCAGCTCGCCTTGATCCCCGCTGTTCAGCATTTGGAAAGCGTTCAGGTTGGCTTCCACCAGGTATTCGGGAGGCGGGAGGATGTCCGCGATCACGTCCTTGCCCTGGACTATGCGCTGGTAATACGGCCCGTTGATTTTGATTTCCGTGACGGTATTTATGCAATACAGGCCGTACATCATGAAAGCGAGCAGGAATACCAGGGCCAGCGAGCCGAATTTCACCGCCGTGCGGGAGTTGCGGAAATAAGGAGACATGACCGACCTCGATTCCTGACCTATGGGCACAATATTAACATATAGGTTTGATGCTGACATGGTATTCCGGCGGCATTGGACCCCGGCCTATCCGGGAGGAAATGAACCGGGGAAAACCCTATATTGGCGGCGATTCCCATTGCAAAGGATTCCCTCAAAAGAATAAAATCGCGAGATCAGAAAACCAGATGACATGGGATAGCAGGGATTCATGGCCGACAAGCCCGCATTGCCTTGGTGGACATGGGCGTTACCGTTCCTGATTTTCCATTTCGGGACCGGTTTGTCGCTGGGCTTCCGGGTCTCCCCGGGCTTATCCCTCTGGTACCTGCCCGTGCCCCTGGGCATCATCCTCATCCATTGGTGGGGCCCGCGGGTGCTGCTCGGCCTGTTCGTCAACTCCATGTTATGCGCAGGATACTGGGGCCTTTATCGCTGGTGGCTCTGGCCTCTTTACGCCGTGCCCGAAACCCTCAAGGTCGCGCTTTCCTGGTGGCTGTTCTCCCGCTTGATGAAAGGGAGCCCGTGGCTCCCCAATCTGTCCAACACCTGGAAATTCCTGCTCTTCGGCGTCATACTTCCCTGCGGTATCGCCACCTTCTACGGCCAGGCGCAATTCGCGCTGCTGGGGGATATCGGGCGCGCGCACTTGCTGCGCAACACCTACGTGGAGTTCGTGTTGGATGTGCTCAGCCCTTTCGCCATCACCGTTCCCGCCCTGATTTTCGGCACCGCCTGGATGGAAAGGCTGGGGCTCTCCGTCACGCAGGGTTCCTATCCGCCCCAATCCCTGTTCCTAAGGCCCAAGCTCACGCGGCCCATCCTCTATGAATCCGCGGCGGTGTTCGCCGCCTTGTTGGTGCTGTGCCTGTACGTGCCCTTGAAGGATTACTGGTTCCTGTACGGGATAGTCCTGATCGGGTCCGCGCTGCGCTTCGGCTTCGCGATCGCGGCCTTGGCCTCCATGTGGACCATCTTGATCACGCTCCCTCTGCCGGCGATGTTGTCCTCCCGCTTCTCGGAAACCATCATGTCGCAAGGGGAACTCCTCAAAATCAACCTCAACCTGGCCACCTTGTGCTTCGCCGCGCTGGTGGTAGGCCGGGCCTTATGCGATATGTACCAGGAAATCCAGTTCCGCGGGCGGGTGGAGGATGACTTGCGCAAGAGCATATCCGAATGGGAGCAGATGCGGGATACCGTACGCGAAGGCGAAGCGAAATACCGGATCCTGTTCGAATCCGCCTCCGATCCCATCATCGTAGGCGACAACGGCATCTTCGTCGATTGCAATGAGAAGGCCTTGGAGGTGTTCGGGGCCTCGCGCGGGGAGTTCCTCGGCAGCCACGCCACCCGCTTCTTCCCGGCCACCTTGCCGGACGGATCGGATTCGGCCGCCGCGGTAATGAAAATGCGTATTGCGGCCATGGAGGGGACCCCGCAGCGGTTCGAATGGAAGTTGAAGCGGTTGGACGGGAGCCTCTTCGATACGGAAATGAGCTTCGTGGGCGTGACCCTGGACGGCAAGCGCATGGTCATGTCGGTGGTGCGCGACATCACCGAGCGCAAGGCCATGGAAAAGGCGCTTTCCGAGAACGAGTCGCGCTACCGTACCCTTTTCGAATCCGCCAACGACGCCATCGTGCTTTCCTCCAACGGCGTCATCGTCGATTGCAACCAGCGCTGCGCGGAGATCTTCCGTTACCGGAGGGAGGAATTGCTAGGCCAGCCGACCCTGATGTGCTTCCCGGAATTCCAGCCGGAAGGCGTGCGATCGGATGAGAAGATCAAGGGGATCCGCGCCGCGGCCATGACGGGGGCGCCGCAAAGTGTGGAATGGAACCATATACGTTCGGACAAAACCATCTTCGAATCCGAGGCTTCCCTGAACCGGGTGTTGATCGGCGGCATGGCCATGCTTCAGGTGGTGATCCGCGACGTATCCGAGCGCAAGCGCATCGAACGCGCCCTGATCGAAAGCGAGGAGCGATTCCGCCAGATGGCCGAGAACATCCAGGAGGTCTTCTTCCTGCTGGACAAAGCCACCCGGCGCCTGCTCTACCTCAGCCCGCTGGCCAAGAACATCCTGGGGATACCGGTGTCCTACCAGGCCGACCGGACTTTCACCTTCCTCGATCGCGTGCACCCGGACGATCGCGTTCGCATCGACTCCTTCACGGAAGGCGCCTGGCATCGGCAACCCTTCAACGAGGATTTCCGATGCCACCGGCCGGACGGGGAGTTGCGCTGGCTGCGCATGCGTACCTTCCTGATCCGCGATGGCCAAGGGGAGGTCTTCCGAGTGGCGGGAATCATTGCCGACATCACGGAATACAAGATGGCGCAGGAGGAGGCGCGCGTACACCAGCAGCGGCTGATCCAGGCCGACAAGATGAACAGCCTGGGATTGATGGTCTCGGGCGTGGCGCACGAGATAAACAATCCCAACAACCTCATCATGCTGAACGGCGACGTCATGGAGACCTTCTGGAGGCATATGCGCCCGATAATGCGCGACCATGCCTCCCAGAACCCGGATTGGAAGCTGGCCGGAATCCCCTACGGCAGCGCCGAGGGCAAGTTCGAAACCCTGCTGGGGGGCGTGTCCGGGGGTGCCAAACGCATCAAGCGCATCGTGGACAACCTGAAGGATTTCGCGCGCATGGACGGAGGAGACCTTTCCGAATCCGTTGCCATGGAAAAGGTGGTGGAAGCCTCCGTGGGCATCGTCGAGAACCTGATCAAGAAATCCACCGACCGCTTCAGCATCGCGCATGGGGATTCCCTGCCCCGCATCCGGGGGAATTTCCAGAAGTTGGAGCAGGTGATCATCAACCTCATCACCAACGCCTGCCAGGCCCTGGATTCCCGCGACAAGGCGGTCCGCGTGCTGACCTGGCACGAGAAGGACACCGATTCGGTGGGCATCCGCGTGGAAGACGAGGGCAAGGGCATCGCCGCGGGCCTGTTGAACAAGGTTTCCGATCCCTTCTTCACCACCAAAAGGGACAGCGGGGGCACCGGCTTGGGGCTGTCCGTGACCTATGGGATAATCCGCGAGCACCGCGGTAACATCGAAATCAAATCGGAAGAAAACCGGGGCACCTGCGTGGAAATCCGCATCCCGGCCCTCAAGAGCACGCGGTAAACCGGACAAGGAAGGCAAACATGAGAAACGATATCCCGGTGGTGATCGTCGACGATGAAGAGGAAATGCTGGGATCGGAAGCCCTGGCGCTGCAGATAAACGGGCATACCAACGTCATCACATGTTCGGACGCCCGCAAGGCGCTGCAAATCCTGCGGGAAAACCCCGTATGCGTGGCCGTGCTGGACATCACCATGCCGCACATGGACGGGATGGAACTGCTGGCCAACATCACGGAGCATCATCCCGACGTCACCGCCATCATGATGACGGGGCTAAACGACGTGAATACGGCCGTGCGCTGCCTCCAGAACGGGGCCTTCGATTATCTCCTCAAGCCCGTGGATCAGAACCGCTTCGTCACCAGCATCGGCAGGGCCCTGGATCATAAGGCCGCCCAGGCTGAGTCCGAACGCCTGGCCCGGGGCGTCCTGGAGGATACGCTGGCCAAGCCGGAGTGCTTCCGCGCCATCGTGACCCGGGAGCGCAGGCTCTTGAACATCTTCAAGTACATCGAAGCCGTGGCGCCCACGGGACTGCCGGTGCTGCTGACCGGTGAAACCGGGGTGGGCAAGGAACTGTTCGCCCATTCCGTGCACCTGGCAAGCGGGCGCGCGGGCGAATTCGTGTGCGTGAACAGCGCCGGAATCGACGACGCCATGTTCAGCGACTCCCTGTTCTGGCACGCCTCCGGCGCCTACACCGGCGCGCATAAGGACCGCAAGGGCTTGATCGACAGGGCTCGCAACGGAACCCTGTTCCTGGACGAGATCGGCGACATGAAGCCGGAATCCCAGGTGAAGCTGCTGCGCCTCTTGCAGGAAGGCACCTATTACCGGCTGGGGCAGGAAACCGAAGAGCGGACCAATACCCGCATCGTGGCCGCCACCAACCGTTCCCTGGACGAGCTCCAAGCCGATCCGCGTTTCCGCAAGGATCTCTTCTACCGCCTCAAGGCCCACCATGTGCATATCCCTCCCTTGCGGGAACGCATGGAGGACGTGCCGATGCTGACGGACCGTTTCCTGTCCCAATGCGCCCAGGAGCAGAGCAAGGCCAAGCCCACCACGCCGCCCGAGCTGGAGATCCTCCTTTCCAATTACGCCTTCCCCGGCAATGTGCGCGAACTCCGAGGGCTGGTATACGATGCGGTGAGCCGCCACCAGGGAGGCGTGCTTTCCCTGTCGTCCTTCAAGACCGCTATCGGCGGGAAGCAGACGGGCAACTCCTCGGCGCCCAAACCCCGGATCAAGGAAGCGGGACTGGCCTTTCCATTCCCGTTGCCTACCATCCGCGACGCCGAATATGCCTTGATCCGGGAAGCCTTGAAGCGCACGAACGGAAACAAGACCCTGGCCGCGGAAATGATCGGCATGGCCCGGCAAACCTTCCGGACCAAGGTGAAGGAGATGGAGATGGAACAGCTGGCCGCAGGGGGCGGCATTCCCTCCGCCTTGGCCGAATCGGAAGCGACCGCTTAACGGCGTCTTGAAAAAGGGCGTATTGAAAAAGGGCGTATTGAAAAAGTCCTCGCGCCACCTCCGCCCAAAATCGGATCCCGGTCAAAAATGGGTTAAGACTTAAGTCCCTGGGGGAATGGCGATTACGAGGATCCCGGGCGCCGTCTGCCCCGAATTTGTCCACCCCTTTACCGCCCCACGACTCCGCAAAAAGCCCCAAAGCGGTCCCGTTCCATTGGTTTGCGGTCAATCGTGACAAGTGGCACGGACCTTGCCATAGCAGCTCCCGGAAATCCCGGCACCTTCGCCGCGGATAGGAGGGGTTGAAAATGATGACAGCGGAACTAACCCGGGCATCCAGGACATCGGCGGATGCTGACCTCCCGGAAATGGCGCGCAACCTGAATGCGTTGGCATACTTGGCGATAGACTACCCGGGAGCCATCAAGCGCCTTTCGGTCGGCTTCCTGCAAATGGCCGCGCTGGCCGGGACTTGCGGCCAACCCCGCATTTTCATGACTTCGCGCGCGCTCGCCAACATGCTCAACCGCCTGGATCGCGCCCCTGAAAGCGATGCGGCCTTCATCCTGGGCACGGTAATCGCTTTCCTCGATTCCTTCCCCAAGGCGCAGGCCGAACAAATTCCGTTCTAAAACCCATTCCCGAAAAGGATTCCAAAGCATGTTCAACGCTATGAAGCTCAGCAGCAAACTCTACTCCGGTTTCGCCATGACCTTGGCCATCACGATCGCTCTCGGCGTCTTCGCGAACTCCCAGCTTGGCAAGCTGCGCGGCAAAACCGCCTTCATCGTGGAGACCATCCTGCCGGGCCTGTACGATATCAATGAAATCGAATCCACCGCGCGCCAATACTATGGCCTGATGTTGGAACATATCGCGGAGGACGACCCCGCGCGCCTGCTCGAGGTGGAAAAGGAACTGGGGGAAGCGAAGCGGGCCATCCAGGATCACATCGATTCCTACACCAAGGTCATCGTAGACGATGAGGATCGCCGCACCTTCGGAGAGGTGGTAAAGAACAGCCAGCATGTGATGGAGCTATGGGAAAAGGAAATACTCCCCTTGAGCCATGCCATGAAGGATAAAGAAGCCCTCGCCGAGTTTCGCAACCGTATGATGCCGGCCTTCGACGCCTACATGGCGGCCGGGGACGTATCCGTGAAGTTCAACCAGGATTTCACCACCAACGAAGGGCATGAGGTCAATAATGCCGTGACAGCCAGCCGCTTGCTGATCTGGTTCGGATTGGGCATCGCCATCGCGCTCGGGGCGCTGGTGGGCTTTCTCCTGAGCCGGTCCATATCCAACGCGCTCAACCGCATAATTGCC
Source organism: Fibrobacteria bacterium (assembly GCA_039926685.1). Lineage (GTDB taxonomy): Bacteria > Fibrobacterota > Fibrobacteria > UBA11236 > UBA11236 > Chersky-265. Next base: position 9,130 of record JBDSWM010000333.1, read on the forward strand.
GCGCTGGCTTCGGGCAGCGAGCAGATTTCCTCCGCTTCCGGGCAGGTGAGCCAGTCGAGCCAATCCTTGGCCGAAGGCGCCAGCAACCAGGCGTCCTCGCTGGAGGAGACTTCCGCTTCGCTGGAAGAGCTGTCCTCCATGACCAAGCAGAACAGCGAAAGCGCGCGCCAGGCGAATGCCATGGCGGACACGGCCCGGCGCGAAGCCGAAAGCAGCCGCGCGGCCATGGACCGCATGGGCCAGGCCATCGGGAAAATCAAGCAAAGCGCCGATCAGACCGCCAAGATCATCAAGACCATCGACGAGATCGCCTTCCAGACCAATTTGCTGGCCCTGAACGCGGCCGTGGAAGCGGCGCGCGCCGGCGATGCCGGCAAGGGCTTCGCGGTGGTGGCCGAAGAGGTGCGCAACCTGGCGCAACGCAGCGCCGAAGCCGCCAAGAGCACCGCCAGCCTCATCGAGGAATCGCAGAAGAACGCCGACCAAGGCGTGTCCGTCTCCGGCGAAGTCACCGCCATCCTCAACGGCATCGTGGACAAAGTGCAGAAGCTGGCCCAGCTCAATGGCGAAGTCTCGTCGGCGAGCCAAGAACAAGCCAAAGGCATAAGCCAGATCGGCATTGCCGTGACCGAGATGGATAAGGTGACCCAGACCAACGCGGCCAACGCGGAAGAATCCGCCTCGGCCAGCGAGGAGCTGTTCGCCCAGTCGAGAGAACTGAACGACATGGTTTCCGTCCTGGTGGGCATAGTGCGGGGTGGGAACGGATCCAATGCCCAGGAAATCTCGCATGGCGGCCCCGCCAAATCCGGAGGTTCCTCCCGGTCCGAGGCCCAGAAGCCGGCTCCCAAATCCCCCCAGGCCCGGAAACCCGGCAGGAACTGGAAATCGAAACCAGCCGCAGACGGAACCGCCCGGAGCGATTTCTCCGTCGCGGCCCGCTCGACCCACCCCGAAACGGTAATCCCTCTTTCGGATGCCGAATCGATGGATTTCTAATCCCATTCCAGCGATAACCACCCCCCAGGAAAGCAGCGCCAACATGACGGCAGGAAAATACCTCACGTTCAAATTGGGCCCGGAAGCCTACGGCATCGGGATCCTGAAGGTCCAGGAAATCATCGGTATGCTCGCAGTGACGCGCATGCCCAAGACGCCCGCCTACGTGCGCGGCGTGGTCAATCTGCGCGGCAAGGTCATTCCCGTACTGGATCTGCGCCTCAAGTTCGGCATGGAAAGCCGCCCCGACACGGACCGCACATGCATCATCGTAGTGCAATTGCAATCCTCCGCATCGATGATC
>JBDSWM010000334.1:0-8396 GCA_039926685.1 Fibrobacteria bacterium
TGGCCGCGGTGGACGCCCTGGATTACCTGCTGGGCCGCAACGCCACCGGATTTTCCTTCGTCACCGGCTACGGGGCCAAGACGCCCCAGTTCCCGCATCATCGGCCCTCTGGCGCGGACGGCATCGCGGAACCGGTGCCGGGTCTGTTGGTGGGAGGCCCTAATCCTGGCCAGCAGGACAAATGCGTGTATTCATCCACGCTGGCCGCCATTTCTTATTCCGACACCGAGTGCAGCTATGCCTCCAATGAAATAGCCATCAATTGGAATGCGCCCTTGGCCTACCTGGCGGGCGGGCTGGAGGCGTCCCTGGGCGCGGGTGCGACCGGTAGCGGCATCCGCTTCGGCAAATCCGGCCCGGCAGCCGGGAAGCATTCCATCCTTATCGGCTGGGAAGCGAAGCGCCTGCGGGTGCGCTGGCCGCAGGGATGGAAGGGAAGCGTGGAGTTGTTCGATATGCGCGGCGCCCGCCTGGATGCGGCGGCGATGGATACGGCCGGCGGAAGCCTTTGGGTTTACCGCTTGCGGGCGACCGACCCGGATGGCCGCCAGGTGCTGCGCACAGGCAACATTTCTCCTTTCGCCAACCTGCGCGTCGAATTGCGCAATTGACGAGGGCGCCGGGCCTGGCCCGTCGCTTACCATCCGTCAGTCCTTATATTTGACTCCGCAACCATAGGACGTGGTAGCGGACGTTTCCACCGGCTTGCCCGCCATTCCCGCCTCCAAAGCCGCCCGCACATAATTCTTGGAACCAGCGATGTCCTCCTGATCAGTGGAAGGCCTATCGTCGATGGCTCCGGCGTAGATCACCTTGCCTTCCGGATCGATGACGAACATGCTGGGAGTGGTCTTGGCCTTGTACAGCCTGCCCACCTTGCCCTCCGGATCCAGGAGATACGCGTCCGGTTCGGCCTTCAAGGACGTCATGCGCCGGGTGAGCTCCTGCCCTTCGAAATGCCCCTGCTTGCCCAGAGCGGAGGAATTGATGGAAAGCCATACCGCCCCTTTGGCGCGCGCGGCCTTCTGGAGCGCCTGCATATTGCCGGAACCGTAATGCTTCTTGACGAAGGGGCAATCGTAGTTGACCCACTCCAGCACCACCCATTTTCCGCGGCTATCGGAAAGGGAATGGTTTTTTCCGGCCCCGTCCGGCAAGGTGAAATCCGGGGCCAAGGCGCCGGGTGCGGGCGTGGCCGCGCAGACCAAGCCGGAAAGGATAGAAGCCGCGATGGCGGCGGTGAAACGGATGGAATGGAATCGCATGGGAACCTCCCCCCGTCCGTGGTTCAACCGTGAGTCGTGAACGGGGTGGTTTTAAACTACAAAGCCCGCGGCCGGGACCATATTTGTCCCGGATGGGGACCTGCGCATAGCTATTATTGGAATCGGCGCCCCGGTTAGGGTTCCTTCCTGGAACGGCATGTCGGCACAACTGTATTTCAGCAATTCGCCCGCTGTCCTATTTGACAAACTGTCCCAGAACCTGGAATGGACCGACCCGTTCCAATCCCCGCATATCGCCACTCCCACCCCGGCCATGAAACGCTGGGTGCAGATGCGTCTGGCGGAAAAACGCGGCATCGTCGCCAATGTGGATTTCCTGCAATTGGAACGCACCTTATGGCAGCGCCTGGAGGCTTTGGATCTGGAGCATGTGGTGGAGGGGCGCAAGCCCGCCCGCCTGCTGGACGAACAGGGGCTGCAATTGCTGATCCTGGGATGGCTGCGCAGCGACCCACCTCCGGAAGCGCGGGAATACCTGGAACGCACGGGACCGGAGGCGGCGCAAGGCATCCTGTACGCGCGCCGCCTTTGCCAATTGTCGCGCAAGCTGGCGGGCTTCTTCCGGGAATACGAATACAGCCGCGTGCAGGAGCACGGCCATCAGGGATTGGCCCATTTGTGGATGCACGGCAGGGATTGCTTCGCGGCCTATCTGGACGGAAGCGCCCCCAAGGCGGCACGAGAGCAGCTGGCTTCCCTGGAGCGCTGGCAGAAGCAGATCTACCATGCCTTGTTCAAGGTGGGCGGACTGCGGGACAGGCTGGGCGAAAAGCTGGGCCAGTACAGTTACACGCTCCCGCAATACGCGGAAATGGTGCTGGCCCAGCCGCGCAAGCCCGCGGACCCGGACCGGAAACCCCCGAGTTACCATCTGTTCGGACTCTCCCAGATTTCCCCCTTCCATCGCTCCCTGATCCGCCGCCTGGCTGATAAGGAGGCGTTGCAAGGGCGGCAGGCGCGCTTCGTCATCTACTCCCTGAACCCTTGCGCGGAATATTGGGAAGACGTCCTGACTCCCGGCGAACGCCTGCGCCAGCAACGCGATTTGTTCGGCCAGCGGAAATTCGTGGACTGGCGCGAATTGGGCGAAGGCGAAAAGGCCAAGCTGCGCCTGCCCGAGGAGAAGATCCAGGAAGAGGAACTGCACCTGGAGGAGAATGAGAATCCCCTGCTCAGCCGCTGGGGCAAGCCCGGCCGGGAAAACATCCAGCTCTGGTGCCAGGTGACCCGGTACGATTTCTTCGAATTCTTCCGCGAGGCGGAAAACCGAAGCTTGCTTTCCGCCATCCAGGATTCCGTGCTGCACCGCCGCGGCCGCCTGACCGCCGAGGAACGGGTGGCGCAGGACGATAGCCTGCAAATCCTGGCCTGCCCGGAGATCCATCGCGAAGCCGAAACCGTCCACCAGGGCATCCTGGAGGCGCTCCTGGCCGATCCATCCCTGCGTCCGGACGACGTGGCCGTGCTGGTCCCGGACATGGGCAAATACCGCCATGTGCTCGCGGCCGTGTTCGGCCGCACCGCCGAAGGGGAACCGGGCCATGTCCCCTTCAACCTTTCCGATTCCTCCGCCTCCGAGGAAAGCGATTATGCCCGCGCGGTCCGTCAGTTGTTCGTCCTGGCCCGGGGCCGTTTCAGCCGCAAGGAAGTATTCACCCTGGCGGCCAATCCCTGCTTCCGCGGCGGACTCGATCTGGACGAGGCGGCCCTGCATGCCTGGAGCGGTTGGACTTACAAGCTGAACATCTTCCACGGCTACGACGGGGAGGATAAACGCCAACGGGGATACGCGGCCGACACCCTGCATACCTGGACCCACGGCCTGGAGCGCCTGGTGCTGGGCACGGTGATGGAATCGCCCGCCGAGGATGATGGGCGCCATTTCCAAGACGTGGTCCCGTTCGCGGACGGACACAGCCCCGATCGGGAATTGCTGCAAGGTTTCCTGACCACGGTGCAAAGCCTATACCGGGACCTGGCCCCGCTGCGCGATGAAAGCCCGCGCCCTTGGGGCGAATGGCTGGATCTGTGCGCCGCCCTGTTCGATCGGTATCTGCCGACGCCGGAGGATCAGCCTCTGGAAGGCTTCGTGCAAACGGACCTGCGCCGCTATCTGGGCGAATTGCGTTCCATGGACCCGCTGGAAGCCCTGACGGGCGTGACCGGGGTATCTTCCGCGATACCCATGGATCTCATCCTGGCGCGCCTGGACGGCCTCAAGGCCGGACGCGAGCCCCATCTCTCCGGCGGCGTCAACGTGGCGGGGCTGGGGGCCTTGCGTTCCCTGCCGTTCAAGTTCATCTACGTGATGGGCCTCGGGGAGGGGGAATTCCCGGAAGAGGATTCCGCCTCCACCCTGGACCTGCGCCGCTTCCGGCGGGTCATCGGGGACGTGGATCCGGCCGGCCGCAACCGCTATCTGTTCCTGGAAACCCTGCTATGCGCCACCGGCAAGCTGCGCCTCAGCTATGTTAGCCGGGACGTGCAACAGGGCAAGGTTTTGCAAATGGGATCCGTGCTGAACGAACTGGCGGATTATATCGAGGAATGCGTTATCGCCCCCGATGCCGCCGGGAAACCGGGAACCTACCGGATCACCCAGGTGCCATTGCTTTCCCGCGACCCGTCCCTGTTCGCGCGCGGGGAGGCCGGGAATAGCCAGCCTTGGGATCCGCCTCCCAATCCCTTCCGTGAGGAAAAGCTGCTGGCCTGGCTGGAAAGCAAGCGCGCCGCACGTCCGGATTTGCCGGAATTGATGCGCGAGCGGTCCCATCGCCATCCTTACCGGGAGATCTTCCCCATTGCCGTGGAACCGCCCCCGCCGCCGGAACCGGGCGCCGTGGCCCTGCCGCTGGATGATATCCGCCTTTTCCTGGAGAACCCGGCGCAATACGCCCTGCGCAAACGCCTTGGCATCCGCGATGATCGGGAGGAAGACCCGATGGATGAGGAAGACGAACCGTTCTTCTGCCCCGGACGCACGGGCAACGACTTGCTGCAACGCGTGATCCATCGGCGTATCGCCATGGGAGCGGCAGGGACGCGGGAGCGATCCCGCGAACATTTCCTGGCCATGTACGACAACCTGGCCTTGCGCGGCCTGATGCCCGGGGGGCCTTTTCGCCTCTTGGACCAGGAACAATTGTGGGAGCGCGCCGAAGCAATGCTGGACGGCCTGGACAAATATTTCGAGGGCATGGCCAAGGACGGACGCTTCCAGGAATGTATTCCCGGCCTGGTGCTGGGGGATGGCAGCGGACGCGGCCTGGTGCACCGCATGCGCGACATACCGGTGCAACGCTTCCCGGCCCTGCGCCTGCGGGCCGCCAACCGGGACGTGGAATTACACGGTGAATTACCCTGCCTGTTCCGCGATCCGGCCGACGGACGTTGCACCACTTTGGTCTTCCTCGACGGGTTATTCAAGCCTCGGCGCCTATTGCCCGCTTTCCTGTTTTATGCGGCGGCGGCCGCTTCCGAGTCGCGACTGGGCGAATGGGTGCGCGCCGCGCCTTTCGCCATCCATTACGTGTACAAGAAGTACCCGAAAAGCGGGAAGTTCGAAACCGGCAACTGGGCGCCTTTCCGAATGACCCGCGATCAGGCGCGCGACTGGCTCGCCGACTTGGCCGGGACCATGCTGACGGGAACGGATTTCGATTTGCTGCCTTTCGACCTGATCGCCCAGGAACTGGCCCCCCAACACGGCCTGATCAGCGGGGTCGATTATGCGCAAACCCTGCGCGCCGGCCTTGAAGCCGCGGAAGACGCTCCGGAATGGTTCGCGCCTTACCTTCCGGAAAGCCAGGTCCTGTTGGATCCCCAAGTGCCGGACGACGCCGAGGCCAAGATCCGCCGCCGCCTCGCCCCCTTCTTCAACTTCAAGCTGGAGCCTTCCAGTGCAGGGTAACCCACAGGTTACGAAGGATCCGGTCCAGGCCGAAGGACGTCCGGAAGCGATCGCGGCCCTGGATCTTTCCAAGCCCGGTCTTTTGGAGGCTTCCGCGGGCACGGGCAAGACCTACGCCATCGAGCATCTGGTGCTGCGTTTGCTGATCGAGCGCGAGCCTCTGGAATTGCCGCAAATCCTGGTGCTGACCTTCACGGAAAAAGCCACCGGGGAATTGAAGGATAAGATCCGCGCCCGTATCGCCTGGCGCATCGCCCAGGGCGGCTTGCCGGACAAGGCCATGGAAAGGCTCAAGCGGGCCCATCTCGAATTCGATCGGGCCGCCATCCATACCATCCACGGCTTCTGCCAGCGGGTGTTGCGCAAATACGCTTTCGAGAACAACGCCTTGTTCCGCCAGGACCTGGAAAAGAACGTTCCGGAAGTCCTGGAACAGGTGCTGAACGAGGAGATGCGATCCACTTGGCTGAAGGAAGCGGGAGCGGGGCCGGATGGCATGACCGCGTTCCGCGCCAAGGCCTCTTCCCTGGGGCTGGGGGCCGCCACCAAATGGCGCAAGCGCATCATCGATATCGCCAAGGGTCTCAATCCTTTGCGCGGGGACGTGCTCCTGCCGGAGTACGATGGGGAACGCGTGGCGGGATGGGAAACGGAAATGGCGGACGCCTTCGCCGCCATGGCGGGTATGCTGCCCCTTCTGGCCCCGGGCCAGGAGGAGAGCCATCCTTTCGCCAAGCGCTTCGCGGCCATCAAGTTCGCCAGCTCCACTACCCGGAAAAAAGGCCTGCAATTGGTGCTGACCGCCATGCGCATGGCCGCCCTGTGCGCTTCCCTCGAGGACGCACAAGCCCGTGCCTTGGCCGCGGCGACCTTCCCGGAGCGGGTGGAAGACATCAACCTGCAGGCCATAAAGAAGGAGGGCTTCCGCACCTTGCTGCCCACGCCCGAGGAAATCAGGGAACCCTGGCCGGAGCTGGAGGCGTTCCTGGATTTGCTCGATCGCGTTCGCAACGCGGCCGCGCGCATCGATCGGGAAAAGGCGAGCCGGGCTTTCGCCCCCAAGCGGGACGCTATCCTGGGCCTGCGGGCCAAAGCGCAAACCTGGTTGCGATCCCAGGGGCTGATCACCTACGACAGCATGATCGAGGATGTATGCCTGGCTTTGCGGCAGAAGGAAGAACGCGTGCGCATGTTGCGCCAGGATTACCGCTACTGCCTGGTGGACGAGTTCCAGGACACCGATCCCCTGCAATGGGAAATCTTCCGGCGGGTGTTCCTGGAAAGCGGTTCGGCCAACCCCCTTTATCTCATCGGCGATCCCAAGCAGGCCATCTACCGTTTCCGCGGCGGGGACGTGTACACCTATATGGAAGCACGCAAATCCCTGTTCTCGCTGAGCCGGGAAGGCAAGGCCCAGGGCATGGGGCTGGACACCAATTACCGTTCCAGCGGCGCCATGGTGGAAGCCTACAACGCCGCCTTCACCCATCGGGATTGGTTCCATGCGCATCCCATCGACCCAGCGGATCAGGCCTGGCGCCTGCCCGCCGAGCCCGATCCGCTCGGCTATGTGCCCGTGAAATACGGAAACCTGCCCATTCAGACGCCCCGGGACCGCACCGAAGCCGGCAAGCCCATCGTGTTGAAGGATTTCGCCGCCGGGGATCCGGACAAGCATGCGATCAGGAAGCGCGTCAACCATTGGATCGCCTCGGAGATTGCCGCCCTGATGGCGGCGCCGGAGCGCTTGGGCATCCCTGACCAGTCCGGCGGCTATCGCCCGCTGGCCTGGGGCGATATCTGCGTGCTGGTGCGCAAGTCCAAGGAGAAGGATCAACTGGAGCGCGTGCTCGCGGACGCGGGCATTCCCGTGCAGGTCAACCGCCGCAGCGGATTGTACCAAGGCGATGCGGCCGGGCAATACCTGGCCGTGCTGGAATCCCTGGAAGATCCCGCCGACGCCGGCAAGCATGCCCGCGCCCGCCTCACGCGCTTCTTCCGCGCCGAAGGCGACGCCCCGCCCGCGCGTCCTCCCGACTCGCCGCATCCGCTGTTCGAGGAATGGCTGCGGCTGGCTGAACGCCGCCGCTGGGCGCGGCTCTTCCACTCCCTGCAATACCGCTCCGGTTTGCTTTACCGGGAAAGCTTCCATGAGGACGCCGATCGCCGCATCATGGATTTCACCCACATCGGCCAGAACCTGGTGCAGGAAGCCCTGCGCGAAAACCTGGGCCTGGCGGGCCTGGTGCAGCGCCTCAAAGAGCTGCGCGCCGCCCCCCCCGGAATCGACGAGGAAACGGACATGCACCGGGAGGAATCGGAAGGCGGCAAGGTGGTGCTGATGACCATGCATGTGAGCAAGGGCCTGGAATTCCCCGTGGTCTTCCTGGCCAGCTTTTCCGGAAACCCCACTGCCACGCATTTCAAATACCGCCAGGGGCTGAACACGGTATTCCATCTGGACACCAGCGATGAAACCGCCCGCCGGGCTTTCCGGGAAGAATCCGAAGGCGAGGACCGCCGCCTCTATTACGTGGCGCTGACGCGGGCGCGCTATAAGTTGTACGTGCCGCTGTTGCCTCCGGGTTCCGGCGCCGCCGCCACAGGGCCGCTGGGAGGCTTCGTGGCCGAAGCCGTGCGCACCGCCGCGGCCTTGCGCCCGGATCTCTACCATTTCGCCCCGCCGGAGGATTACGCCATCCCCCTGGCGCCGTTGACGCGCCCGGCCCTCGCCGGATCCGCGCGCGCGTCGCAATCCCTGACGCAAACTTTCCCGCCGCCCGGCTCAAGGCCCGTCCCGCCGGCAATCCCGCCTTCCCTTCCCGCCGCCGACCCTGACGCATTCCTATCCGACTATCCGCGCGAGGACCGTCTGGCGCGCCCGGACGCGGATTTCTCCCGCCGCCGGCGCCGGCTCGCCTCCTATTCCCATCTGGTGCGGAACAGCCACGGGCTCTCCGCGGAAACCCTCGACGGCCGTTTCGACAAGGAAGAAGGGCCAGTAACGAAAGGGTTACCCCAGGATACGGCTGAAGCCGAAGGGGCGGCGCCTGCGGCAGCAGCTTATCCCGGTAACGCACTGCCGCGCGGCAAGGACATCGGCAACATGTTCCACGAGATCATGGAACGCATCGATTTCGCCCAGGCCCAGCGGACCGAGGCCCCGGAGGGCCTGTTCGGGCATGCCCCGACGCGGGATC
>JBDSWM010000335.1:0-8435 GCA_039926685.1 Fibrobacteria bacterium
CCGGCTGCTGGATGACGTTGGTGATATGGTTCGGATCGAATTGGGCCATGGCTTCCTCAAAGGTATTGAGGCCGATGCCGATGAGGGGGTTGGTTCGGATCATTTCCCAGGCCACCAAGGCCAAGTCCCAGCGCGATTCCATTTCCTTTCCTTCCGTACCGAATAAGCGCAGGGATACGGTGTGGAGCACCCCCGAAGCACCCAGCACGCCGACCATGACCAGGCAGAGTACTATCAGGGATACGATCATCGGTAATTTGAGCCGCCGCGTGTATATGGCCCAGGCCGAAACCCCGAAGGCGTTCACGACGAAGGCCAACCACCCGTTCCGGGAGAAGGTCAATATCAAAGAGAGAACGCCTGCGACCAGGAAGGGTACGATCGCGAGCCGCATCCAGGGCTTGATGCGCGCGAACATGGCTATTAGGCAGAAGGAGCAGGCAAGGCTCAGGTATGCGGAGAAGGTATTGCAATGACCAAGTAACCCGGATACGCGCAGGATCATCTCGTTGCCGATAATGTCCACGCCCACGGCGCCGCCGGCCATGCCTCCCACCGGGAAGGGTATGGAGAATTGAAGGAAGTATTGCAGGGCCGATACGATGCCCTGGATCGCCAAAACGCCTATTTGGGCCCCCAGCACCACCCAGAAAGCGAGGGGGCGGTCGAGATAGGTGCGAAGCAGCAGGTAAACCAGGAAATACTTCAGGTATCGGATGGTTTCGAATAAGACGAGAGCGTATTCATCGGTTATGAACAGGGACAACAGGGAAACGATAATGAAAACCGCCGCCAGGGTTTCCGTCCGCGTCCAGGACGGCAATTGCTTGCGGCCGGTGCGCAAATCGAAAAGCCAGAACAGGGACAGCAGCAGGATGGGCAGGTCGACCAGGAAAATGACGGGCTCGGGGGGTGAGCCGCCATAATGTTCCATGAACGAGAATTTATTCCCATGCGACCACAGATTGTATTGCAGGCCGAGCGGGATGCAGGCGGATATGAGGCCGAGCGCCACCAGGCGCCGGTCGCGCACGACGGCGATGCCCGCCAGGCATAAATAGGCGAGGGAGACCAGACCCAGCCATTTGGAACCCATGCTGAGTGCCGTGAGGAGGCCCCAACCGAGCACGGCGGCGGTCGCCACCGGGATCAGATAACCGGCCTTGCCGGCGCGCGCTTCCATGCCAGCCTTCAGAAGAACCGCTGATAAATGAAATCAGGGATCACGTCGGCCCGGCGGTTGAACAGGCATCCGGCCAATTGGCCTCCTTGCCTGCGGATCACTTCGGCCATGCGGGCCAAGGCGGGCTTGCTGGTGAGATCGCATGCCGTTACCAGGATGACATGATCGACCAGATGGGCGAATTGCAGGTAGCGGGCGTCCGTCCGGGGAGCCCCCGCATCGATCAGCAAATGGCGGATGCCGGCCTCGCGCATGGAGTCGACCACCCCCTGGGCGGTAAGGCGTTCCGGTCCCGCCGGATAATTCATCCGGTACACCCCGTAACGCTCATCCCGCACCATGGCTCCGCTCAGGCGCGGTTCCAGGGCCATGCCGACGTCCGATCCGGTGGCGATACCTTGGGGATCCATGGATAGGATGGCGGTGGAACCGGCGGTAGCCAGCATCCCGCCCAGGTGGTTGCAAAGGCTGGTGGTGCCGGCCCCGGGCGAGGGCGATACCATGAGGATGGACCGCATGGCCGGCGACCCGGCGACGGCCCGGACCAGGCAGGCGGGCACGGACAGCAGCGCCTGGGCGCAGGCCGCGGAGGGGCTATCCGAGTCCGCCGACTTGCCCTTGAGGAAGTCGGGAATCGAAGCCAGCACCGGCGCCTTGGCCGCCTTCTCCACATCGTCCACGGAAAGGACGCGCAAGGAACCGGCATCCAACGCGATCACGAAGGCGATCCCGAGCACGACTCCGAAGAAGACGCTGATGAAGAGCAGGGGCATCCGCTTGGGGAATGCGGGGACGGGGTCGGCCACGGCTTCCTCGACCACGCGGGCGCCGGCGACGGCGGCCTTGTCCATAGCCTTGGAAATGAGGGCGTCATCCGTCTTCTCGCGGTTCAATTCCACCATGCGCTGCAAATCCTCGATCTCCATCCTCCAGCGATCGATTTCCACCTTATGGGCGTCCAGCTTGGATAATTCCGATCGGTAGGCATGCGCCATGGCTTTCCAGGCGGCTAGGCTCCGGTTCAGGCGCTTTTGCACCAGGGACTTCAGTTCCTCGATCTCCTGGGTGCTGGCCATCAACTTGCGATCATTGGCCCCATAGCGGGTGCCCAGATCGATGCGCCTCATTTCGGCGTCCGTAAGCCTCCGGGACAATTCGGTAACCGAGGCGTCCTCGGTCAGGGTGCCGAGGGTCTGGGCGGAGATGTTGCCTTGCGGCATGTTGCCAACCAGTTTGATATTCGTTTCGGCGTGGCCCAGCTTGTCGAGGATATCCTTGCGCTGCGCTTCCACGTCCGAGATGGAGAAGCGGCTGCTGTAGGCGCTCAGGCTGTCCTGGGCCGCCCGCAAATTCTCCTGGCTGGAGGAAAGCTCCGCGCGCAAGGCATCCAGGACATAGGCGTTGCCATGCACCTTGATATGATGGGTCATGTAGGCGTCCACCATGGCGTTGACGATATCGCGCGCCAGTTCCGGGGACGAACCCTTCCACTTGATGGTGATGATGTTGGTGCGGCGGATGAAATTGACGTCCACCTTGCCGCGCAGCATCGCTATGGCCGCCTCGCGCGCGGGAACGTCGGGAACCAATCCCACCGCCTTCAGGGCGCTCCGGAAGCCATGCATCACGTTGTACGCCAACTTGGCCGGGAACGCGGTCGGCGGGGGCGCCTCCTGCGCCAGACCGCAAGTATCGACCACCTGGGCCAGCACTGGATGGCTGGTCATCAGCTCGACTTCGCTGCCAACATCCTCGGGGGAAAGCTGGATGAAGCTCGTGCGCGCATCGCGCTCATCGGGGAGGAACGGCTTCTTGAACCGGCTCGGAGTGAGCAGCACCGTGGCTTTGGCCTGATAGGTCGGAGCCATGAGATAGGTCAGCGCCAGGGGAAACGTCACCATGCAGGCGAAGAACGCCAGGAACGCGCGTTTGCGGCGGAACAGGGTTGTCAGGATTTCTTTCACACTGTCCTCACGGAATGCTCAGTAATTCGGCAGGTACGCTTATCCCGACGGCCACGGGCAGGTTCCTGCGCAGGTACTGATCGACGAATATGTTCAGGTCGGTGATGGCCGAACGGGGCACGAACACCAGGTCGCCTCCCACCAATTGGATCTGGGTGGCGGCCATCAAGTCGTTGTCCAAGTCGTACTTACTGATGACCACCTGCCCGTCCCGCTTTTGCACTAGGACGATATCCTGCACGCGGGCGCTGGGCAGCCAGCCTTCGGCGAAACCCAGGGCCGTGGTGAGGGAAACCGTCCCATCCACCGGGAAAGATCCGGGATGGCGCAATTCCCCGAGCAAGGTCAGATAGCGCGATGAGCCCGCCGCAACGTTGGCGGTGACATCCACGCCGGACATGATTTTCCGGTAGGCCAGGCCCAGTTCGGAATTGAGCTCCTGGGGCGTCAGGCCTTGGGCCTTGAGGAACCCCAGATGCGGGAAAAGCGCGTTCCCGTCCAGGCCGACCGTGGTGGAGTATTCGGGGCCCTTCCCGGGACCGGACAAACCTTCCGTCATCGCGTCCAGCTTTCCGGCGAACCGCACGGGTACCACGGTCACGCGCGCGGAACGCACTATGGGCTGGTATTTCTCTTCGGCCGTCAGGGCCAATTCCGCCAGGGTCTTGCCGGCGGCAGGAAATGGCTCTATGTAGGGGAAATAGATTTTCCCGTCCGGGGCCACGGAAGCCACCCGCGCCAGATCCTCGCGATCTTGCACGCTCAATTGCACCGCATCGCCCGGTTGCAGCCGGTATGCCTCCGCGCTGTCGGCAGATCCCCGTATAAACCCCAGGGTAATGCGATCCCCGGGCTGGCAATGGTACTCAAGCCGGACTTCCTTCGCGGGCGCGTGCAGGGACATGGAGCGGTACTTGGCGTCGAAGGAGCACCCCGCGAAAGCCGATACGAAAATGGCTTGAAGCGCCAAAAGGGCCGGATTGGGACGCTTAAACATGGGCGTCCCCGGATGTTTTCCGGCGCTTGCCGCAGCGCGCGAATTTGGATTCAAAATGATCAAGCGTCAAGAACCAATCCTCCTTGTCAAAAAAATCAGAAACGGCGATGCCGGCCCCATGCGCGCCGGTACGGGCGCGAACACCTGCATTCACCTCATGGCTGAAGCGGATGGAACTTGAGAAACCGTTCCCGGTGCGATTTGCGGTGGAACGCCATTTCCTCCGCGGACACGGTGCGGGGCAGGCGTTTGCACCAGGCCGCGGTATAGCCCGCGAGCATGCATGCCGTGCGCAGCAAATAGGGACGGTAAATGCCGTTGAAAACCGCGCGCAGCAAGAAGAACCAGGGCGCGTAGCCAGTCAGATAGGCGTTGCGTCCGTCCCTCAGCATGCCGTCCATGTAGCCGTTGCGCGTGCCCATCCGTCGGATGTGATGGTACTCCAGATCATGCAGGACCAGGACTTCGAATCCGCGCATGCGCATGCGCAGGATATCCACCGTATCCCATCCGACCGAAGGAACCCAGTAACCGATTTTTTCCAGATAATCCCGACGGTACACGCGGGCCGTGCCGGAAGGGAACCTGTCACCGTGCCGCTCCAGGATTTTGCGCCCGGCTTCGATGGTGAACGGATGGCCGCTGACCATACCCTGGCGGGGATTGTTTTCGAAAACCCGGAGGACCCGCTCGAAATAGTCGGGCGGCAATTCCACGTCGGCATCCACCTTGGCCAGGAATTCGCTTTGCCTGTCCTCAATCCTGCGGATGCCTTTGTTCAGCACCTGGGCCACGCCCTTGCCTACATTGTCGAAACCCCGATCGGGAAGGCGTTCCAGTTCAATCCAAGCATGCTGGGCGGCGAAGCGCTCAACCACCCGGTCGCTGCCATCCCCCACGCCGTCGGCCAGAACCAGGAGCAATTCGGGTTTCACGGTTTGGGCGGCCAGACTCTTAAGGGTCGATTCGATGGTGCCGATTTCATTGCGCATCGGCATCAGAACTATCAGCCGCGCAATCTCCTTCACCGTGGACTCTCCCGCTTGGGGTGTATTCTTGACGATTGCGTTTTTCATGTCTCTTCCAGGATGGTGGAATAGGCGAACGATTCGGCGGGTGAAAAAATGACCAGCGCTCTCAATTTCGCGAGCGCATCCACGATCAGGTTCGCCCAAAGTTGCGCGTCCTCGCTGGCGCGCCGCGCCTTCCAGCCATGGCGCCGGATTTCAAGGTTGATGCGCACTTCGGGTTGGATGAGGTATTCCTTGGCGACGACCACGATGTCCTGGTTCGACTCTTCCCAGGTCCAATCCGACGTGCCTCCCGCGCGCGGGCTCCGGTCCCAGCGATAGGTTTCCAATGCCTCGGCGGCCCCGCCCTCGCAGGCCATGCTCACGGCCAGGGATTCGATTTCCATCCCCGTTCCGATGCGCGCCAACTGCTGGAAGGCCGCCTGGGCCGTTTCGCATTTGTCCAATTCTGCGAGCGAACGCCTCAGCCACAGGATTTTCTCTCGCGGCGTGCGCTTGCGCCGGTTGATATTGCGCACGGACCGCATGGTCGCCGACATTTCCAGGGTGCCGAGATAGCGGATGGCCAGGCCCAACAAGACCACCGCCAGGATATTGACCAAGCCGGAGCGATGGGCGTCTTTCAGGAAATGCATGAGCAAGGCCATGCCCCCTACGCCCAAGGTCAATGTCCATAGGATGATGACCACCCTGGGATGGGAAATGCCTCGGCCCAGCAGGCGGTGGTGGATATGCTGCCTGTCGGCCGCGCTGAAAGGCATCCCTTGCTGGGCGCGGCGCACCATCGCCAAAGCCACATCGAACAATGGTACGAACAGGAGGCAAACCGGTCCGATCAAGGAAGCCACCAGGGAACCTTGCTGAGAGCCTTGTATGGCCAGCACCGCGAGCATGAACCCCAGCAGCAAACTGCCGGAATCCCCCAGGAATATCTTGGCCGGATGCCGATTGTAGGCGAGAAAGCCGAAGGCGCTCCCGCCCGCGATGAACGCCCCCAAGGCGATGGCCGCATGGTGGTTGTAAACGGAAATGAATCCGAGCAGCAGCAAGGCTATCCCGGATATGCCGGATGCCAGCCCGTCCAAACCGTCGATGAGGTTCACCGCATTGGTGGTGCCCACAATCCAGAGAATGGTCAGGATCAGGCTGCACAGCGTTCCGATGGCAGGATAATTTGACAATGGATGCCCCCCCAGGTGCAGCTGGAACCGGAATCCTCCGTAAAAGGCGATCAAGCCCGCCGCCACCTGGAACGCGAATTTCAGGCGGGGCGAAGCGCCTCGCAAATCGTCCCACAGGCCCACCAGAAACAAAAGGACGCCGCCGCCCGCCAGGCAAAGGAAAGCCTTCAAATTGGATTGGATGAGTTCCCGAGCCGAATCCGAGGCGAACCGGAGCAGTAGGAAGGGAACCAGGATTCCCAGGAATACAGCCAATCCCCCCATCCGCGGGATTTGCCCCACGTGCACCTTGCGCCTGTTGGGTTTGTCCACGATTCCGAACCGGCGTGCCAGCGAGATGGCCAAGGGGGTGGTAGCGACCACGGTACCGGCGGCGAGGAGGACTGCCGCCGAATAGGCGAGGTAAGGAACAGCTCCGCGCCCGATATCCGTTTCCATTACGTCCCAGCTTTCCTAGAAATCGAATCTCGAAAATTCTTCGTCGACGCAGCCAAGGGTAAAAAAAACGGGAAGCCTCATCGGGATCCGGATATGATCCATTTTGACCGGACCCCGAATTGGAACGGATTTCGCGTACCCGGCAAAGAGTGAAAGCATCCGGAAATACCGATGAAACGTGACTGGGTAACCACCACCCCGGTCCGATTTAATGGGACGGTGATTGGAAGCCGGAAATCTGGAGTATATCATCCGTCGCGTAACCATTCACCAGAGGCATGGCGGCATCGTTGGAATGCGAGACGGAAAGCAAAGCGGTCTTCCCGTCGGCCGTGAAACCGAAGCCGGCGGGCTTCGCGCCGCTGTCTTTCAAGGACAAGACCTTCATGCAGCCATCCGAGATCCCGTCGCGATCGGCTCCGTCCGCCGTGCAGGCGAAAACATCCCCGTTGCCATGATCCTCGGACACGTACAGGATTCCCGTACCGGGTTGGAAGGCCAGGTCATCGAAGGAATTGAAATCCATGTCCCCTTCCAGGAAGCGGCTGACCGCGACGGTGCGCTGCGTGGAGGAAGCGAGCGCGGGGTTTCTGTCCACGGCGCACATAACCTCCCCGAAGCCCAGGGCGCCCTCCTTCCCGGCGTTGGTCCAGCAAAAGCGGATCCCCGCGGGATGCGCGCTGTCCGCATAGGACGGATCCGATTCCAAGTCCCCGGGGCGGTGGTAACCGGTCGCGCCCAAGGTTTGGGCATCCAATCTGGCCGCTGAGGCGGAGACGGGTATCCAAGCGGCATTGCCCGCTTCGCAACCCTGGCCGTACTGCTGGGCGGTATCCTGGCAGGAAACCTGCATGGCGTATGCGGAGCCGGAAACCAGAGGCGACTGGGTCAGGGAGGAAATGGAAGCGCCGTTCGCCGGGGTGGCGGGCACGAACTTGAAAATGGCTCCGCCGTCGGCGTCCGCCGCGACGACGCCGGGGCGCAAAGCATCCCCGCCCAGGACGATTCCGGAGGGGAGCACCGCCAACCCTTTCCAGGCGAGCGCCGGCAAGGCCGGCCGCTTGGCGATTTTGGAAGACTCGGGTAGGCCATTGCCATCGATGATGCTTCCGGAGGCGCGATCCTGCACCGTGAAGTCGGTGGTTCCCACCGGATCGAGGATTTCATAGGCGCCTCCGTCCGGGGTCTCTTCGGTGGCGAGCAGGGTTCCCCAAGGCGTGAGCCGGATGCCTCCGCAAGCGGCCATGCCGCGCAGCACGGTCTCGACATTTCCGTTCCTGTCCACCCTTTGCACGGAAGGATTGTACTTGGCCAGGGTGTTCGGGAAGGCGCCGATCACCTGCCTATCCCCTTCGATGCAGAACAAGGCGTAGTCCGGATTGGAGGCATTGGGCCAATACGCGAACGGGCCGGCGGCGTTGGCCGCCTTGCGCGTCAGGAAGGCCGCGAACAGGCCGGGAGCCATGGCAACCTGATCGGATGCCGTCTGGAACACGGTCCGGTATCCGGCCGGAACGACAGGGGCGGAAGCGGGCAAGGGGCCGGCGAGGCCGAAAATGGAACGGCTGTTGGCCTGGAGTTGCTGCTGGAGATACACGCCCGCATCACCGGCGGATACGGGTTGGAATCCGGTGAGGAGGA